>JACDGR010000045.1 GCA_013821525.1 Actinomycetota bacterium | reverse complement strand
GAGGGTCTCGGCGGCGAGCACCGCTGCCGCCCCCGTGCGCAGTGCGGTCACCGACCCCGCGTCGAGTACCGCTCGCAGCTGCCCGGTCTCCGCATCGGAGACGAGCACGACACCGGTGACGGTCGGCAGGCCCTGCGGCGGGTTACCGGGGAACGATGTGATCCACTTCAGCAACGCGTAGCCGCCGCCGAGCGCCGGCATCGCCCGGAAGTCCCCTGCGGGATAGTTCGTGACGTAGACCTTCGGCGGCATCGTCCATTCACCGCGCGTGTGAGCGACGAACGCAGCGCGCACCGCCTCGACCGCACGGTCGGGCGAAACCGCCTGCTCGACGTGACGCCCGGTGAAGACCGGGACGCCGCTCACAGCTGTTTGACGCCGGCCGCGAGGCGCGCGACCGAGTCCTTCGCGTCGCCGAACAGCATCACGGTCTTCGGATTGAGGAAGAGCGGGTTCGCTATCCCGGCGAAGCCAGGGTTCATCGAGCGCTTCAGCACGACGATCGCCTGTGACTGATCGACGTTCAGGATCGGCATGCCGTAGATCGGGCTCCCGGCGTTGTTGCGCGCATCCGGGTTGACGACGTCGTTCGCTCCGATCACGAGCGCGACGTCCGTGCGCCCGAACTCGGCGTTCGCCTCGTCCATCTCCTTCAGCTGCGGGTACGGCACGTTCGCCTCGGCGAGCAGCACGTTCATATGGCCTGGCATCCGCCCGGCGACCGGATGGATCGCGTAGGTCACCTCGACTCCCTTCGCCTCGAGAATGTCCGCGAGCGCACGCACGTCGTGCTGTGCCTGCGCGACCGCCATGCCGTAGCCGGGGACGACGACCACCTTGCTCGCGTAGGCGAGCATCACCGCGACGTCGTCGGCGGTCGCCGAGCGCACCGAGTTGCTCGCGCCGTTCGCCGAGGGGCCGGCCGCGCCTGTGCTCACCTGGCCGAAGGCACCGAAGAGGACATTGGCGATCGACCGGTTCATCGCGCGCCCCATCAGCAACGTCAGCATCGTCCCCGAGGCGCCGACGAGCATGCCGCTGACGATCAGCACGTTGTTCTCGAGCTCGAAGCCGGTCGCGGCCGCAGCGAGACCAGTGAACGCGTTCAGCAGCGAGATCACGACCGGCATGTCGGCCCCGCCGATCGGCAGCACGAACAGAACGCCAAAGAGCGACGCACCGGCAACGAGCGCCCACAGCAGCCAGCTGTGCTCCGCGCCGGTGAGGATCGCGATGCCGGCGGCGATACAGGCAGCGAAGAGCACGCCGTTCACGATCTTCTGGCCGGGATACGTGATCGGCCGCCCGCTCAGGAGCTCCTGCAGCTTCGCGAACGCGATCAGTGAGCCCGAGAAGGAGACGGCGCCGATCAGCGCCGAGAGCAGGATCGCAACCGACACGTCGCCTTGAATGCGACCCCCGCCGGGCGCCAGCTTGTGGAACTCCGCGAGCGCGACGAGCGCGGCCGCGCCGCCACCGACGCCGTTGAAGAGCGCCACCATCTGCGGCATCGCCGTCATCTTCACGCGCCGCGCTCCGAGCGCGCCGAACGCGCCGCCGATCCCGGCACCGATCACCATCAGCCAGGTGATGTGCACGCCCGACTTGAGCAGCGTCGCGATGATCGCGATCACCATGCCGACCGCGCCGATCTGGTTCCCGCGGCGCGCCGTCGCAGGCGAGGAGAGGAACTTCAACGCGAAGATGAAGCACGCGATCGTGACGAGGTAGAGCAGGTTCACACCCTGGGTTCCCACCTACTTGTCGTCGTCCTTCGGCGGCTCACGCTTCTTGAACATCTCGAGCATGCGGTCGGTGACGACGAAGCCGCCGACCACGTTCGCCGAGGCGAGCACCACTGCGACGAAGCCGATCACGCGAATCAATCCGGCCTGATGCGAGGAGCCTGCGACGATCATCGCGCCGACGAGCACGATCCCGTGAATCGCGTTCGTGCCGGACATCAGCGGCGTGTGCAGCATCGTCGGCACCTTCGAGATCACCTCGAAGCCGAGAAAGATCGCCAGCACGAGCACGGTGATCTCGAAGACGAGCGTGGCAGTGTGGTTCATGCCTCCCCTTTCCCGGTGACGCAGGCGCCGGCGACAATCTCGTCGTCCCAGTCGAGTGCGACTGCGCCGTCCGTGACGATCAGGCCGAGGAGCGCCGCGACATTCCGCGAGAGCAGTTGGCTCGCGTGGGTCGGCATCGTCGCCGGCAGGTTCGTGATCCCGACGATCGTGACGCCGGACTCGACGGCCTCCTCACCCGGGCGAGTCAGCTCGCAGTTCCCGCCACTCTCGGCTGCGAGGTCGACGATCACCGAGCCGGGACGCATCGCGCGAACCGCCTCGGCGGTCACGAGCCGCGGTGCCGGACGGCCGGGGATCGCGGCGGTCGTGATCACCGCGTCGAAGGTGGGGATGCGCGCCTGCAGCTCGGCCTGTTGTGCTGCCTGCTGGTCGGCGGTCAGCTCCTGCGCGTAGCCGCCTGCGGTCTCCTCGCCCTGGATCCCGAGGTCGAGGAAGGTGGCGCCGAGCGACTCGACCTGCTCACGAACTGCGGGCCGTACGTCGAAGGCCGAGACGACGGCTCCGAGCCGCCGCGCGGTCGCGATCGCCTGCAAGCCCGCGACGCCCGCTCCGAGCACGAGCACCTTCGCGGGCGGAATCGTGCCCGCGGCTGTCATCAGCATCGGGAAGAAGCGGGGGAGACGGTCGGCTGCGATCAGCGCAGCCTTGTACCCGCCGACGGTCGCCTGCGACGAGAGCGCGTCCATCGCCTGCGCGCGGGTGATCCGGGGCACGGACTCGAGTGCAAAGGCATGCACGCCGGCCGCGCGCAGGCGCTCGACCCCCGCGGTGTCGGTGAGCGGCTGCAGGAAGCCGATCACGATCTGCCCTGGCCGTAGGCGTGCTGTTTCCTCGGCAGTCGGCGGCGCGACCTTCGCCACGACTTCAGCGCCCCAGGGGTCGCCGATCGTCGCGCCCGCCTCGCGGTAGGCGTCGTCGAGGAACGCCGCGCGCGTTCCAGCTCCGCTCTCGACGATCACCTCGATGCCCTCACCGAGACGGCCGATCGTTTCCGGAACGAGCGCGACACGCTGCTCGCCGGGGGTCTGTTCGCGGGGGATGCCGACCTGCATAGACGCGCGACGCTATCGGAACGGGCTGCGGTCACTGCAGAGACGGGCGCCTACACTGTCGCGGAGTGACGCATCTGCTCCTGGAGTACGGGCTCATCCTGCTCTTCCTCGCGGTGGCGATCGAGTCGGCGGGCGTGCCGATTCCCGGCGAGACGGCGCTGATCACAGCCGCGTACTTCTCCCGCCCAGAGCACCACCACTGGTCGCTCTTCGCGGTGATCGCTGTTGCCGCGGCAGGAGCGATCATCGGCGACAACGTCGGCTACGCGCTTGGCCGGTTCGGCGGTCGTCGGTTGATCGACCGTTGGGGGCCGATCAAGCGCCACGCCGACAAGGTGCTGCCGCCGGCAGAGCGGTTCTTCAAGAAGCACGGAGCGAAGACGGTCTTCTTCGGGCGCTTCGTCGCGCTGCTGCGCGTGACCTCAGCCTGGCTGGCCGGGATCAGCCGCATGGAATGGTGGCGGTTCTTCGTCTG
Source organism: Actinomycetota bacterium (assembly GCA_013821525.1). Taxonomy (GTDB): domain Bacteria; phylum Actinomycetota; class Thermoleophilia; order Gaiellales; family Gaiellaceae; genus PALSA-600. Next base: position 10,431 of record JACDGR010000045.1, on the reverse strand, counting down.
GAACGCCTCGGGCGGCATCGTCTGGGCGACCGGCATCTCGCTCCTCGCCTACTGGGCGGGCAAGGCGGTCGCCGAGGCGTTCAACCGCTACGGCCTGTACGCGATCGTCGGCCTCGTCGTGCTCGCGGCGATCGGCTTCGTCGGGCTGAGGCTCTGGCAACGTCGGATGGTGGAGTCCTAGAGCATGGAGTCCTAGAGCGAAGCCCAGACCTCGAGCTTCGTCCGGGTGCGCGCGATCACCTCGTCGGTGTACTCGGTCGTCGAGGCGTGCCCGCTCAGGTCGGCCGTCTTCACGCCCTGCGCGACGGCCTCGATTGCCGACTCGCGGATTGCTCGCCCCGCGAGCTGACCTTCCTCGGTCTGCGAGAGGAGCGCCGCGACCGCGAGGATCATCGCCAGCGGGTTCGCGACGTTCTTGCCCTGCAGCGACGGCGCAGTGCCATGTGCTGCCTCTGCCATCAGCGCGGTCGGTTCGAAGTCGTCCCCTTTGAACGCGACGAGCATCGACTCCGAGCCCGCGATCGAGCCGAAGAGCGGCAGGACGAGGTCGGAGAGAATGTCCCCGTCGCGGTTCAGTGCCGGGATCACGAGCGGGTCGCCGGTCGAGGCGATCAGGAGCGCAAAGGTCGCGTCGATCAGCTGCGGCTCGTAGGTCACGCCGGGATGGCGCGCCGCGGCGGCGTCCATCTCCTCCTTCAGCATCCCCTCGTAGGTCGGCGAGACCGTGTACTTCGGGCCGCCGAAGACCTTTGCGCCGGTGCGCGCAGCTTCGCGGAATGCGAACTCGGCGACGGCCCGGCAGACGGTGCGCTCGATCCGCTCGGTGCGGAACGCGACCTCAGTGTCGCCCTCGCCCTCGCGCCACTCCTTGGCGCCGTAGGCATCTCCGACCGCCATCCGCACGACGGCGATCGGCGCGTGCACGCCGCCGAACGGGACGACGCCCGGGATCCGGCGACCCGTCCGGACGATCACCTTGCCGCCGATCTCCTCGCGCAGGATCCTGTTCGGAGAGCCGACCCCGTCGCGCGTCTCCGGCGTCACGGTGGCGGCCTTCAGCCCGAGGCCGTGCTCCCGGATCGCTGCCGCAGCCTCGTGCACGACCCCGTTACCGGTCTCGCGTCGGTGCTCGAGCGAGAGGTCGAAGCGGGGCAGGTCGAGCGCGAGCCCGATCACGTCGGGGGCGACAACGCGCAGCGCCTCTTCGAGGAGTTCCTGGCCCGTCTGGTCACCTTCGAGGACGACGATCGTCTGTAGCTTCATCGGCGGCGAAGATTAGCTTGACCGTCTTTGCGGGTAGCGAGGCGTGATGGCGCGCAGACGGGGCTGGACACGTGGAGGGACAAAGCGGCGGCCCCGGTATTTCGACGCGGCGGGAACCGAGATCACCGATCCGGCGAGGCTCGAGCGGATCGCGGCTCTCGCGATCCCGCCTGCCTGGACGGAGGTCTGGATCTCGCCGACGATCCGCAACAAGCTCCAGGCGACCGGGATCGACGCGGCGGGGCGCAAGCAGTACCTCTACCACCCGGACTTCCGCGCCAAGCAGGAGGAGGCGAAGTACTCGAAGCTGATCCGCTTCGCTGAGCATCTGCCGGAGGTTCGGGACGCGATGGCTACGCATATGGAGCTCGAGGGCTTGCCGCCCGAGCGCGTTGCCGCGATCGCTCTCCGGCTGATCAATCTCGGCTGGTTCCGGGTGGGCACAGACCGCTACGCCAAGATCTCCCGGACGTACGGGATCACCACGCTGAACAAGAGCCACGTGACGGTGCGCGGCTCGCGGATCTCGTTCAAGTATCGGGCGAAGCACAGCATCATGCTCCGGAGCGCTGTCGTCGACCCTGAGCTGGCGGCCGCGATCAAGGAGCTGATCGCACTGCCGGGCCGTCGCCTCTTCCAGTTCGAGACAGAGACGGGCCGTGCAAACCTCGACAGTCGGAGGTTGAACGCCTACATCCGAGAGCACATGGGGCCCGAGTTCACGGCCAAGGACTTCCGGACGTGGGGCGGCACGCTGACCGCCGCGATCCAACTGGCCGAGTTCGGCCCCGGGGAAAGCGAGACGCAGGCCAAGAAGCGGATCGTCGAGGTGATGCGGCACGTTGGCACGAAGCTCGGAAACACACCCGCGGTCGCCCGCACCTCCTACGTGAGCCCCGCGGTCGTCGAGCAGTACCTCGACGGGCGAACAATCGACGATTTCCGCCCACGAAAGCTGCGCGTCGTCGGTGCCCGCGATCGTGGGCTCGACGCGGAAGAGATCGCAACGCTCAGCTTGCTGCGCTCGTGGCGAATTCGCTCGTCGCGCGCCGCAGCCTGAATTCGGATTAAACTGGCGGCCAAATTCCCCGTCAGGAGGCAAAATTGGCACGCAAAACGGTCTTGGTTTGTGACAGCTGCGGAAAAGAGGTCGACGAGCAGCAGGGTGCGGCTCTGCGCGTGACCTATTCCGACGCGCGCCGTGGCTCGAAGGTCGCAGACCTCTGCGACGAGTGCGCAGCGAAGATGCCGGGTCGCGCTGCAGCAAGGCGCGGACGGCGCCCGCGGGCGCAGGCCTCCGCAGACGCGTAAGCCCGAGAGGCGTGACCAAAGAGCGATAAACGCTCCGGTGCGCCGGAGGGACACGTCCTCTGCCCGCTCTACGATGGACGGGTGGGGCTGTCCCTCCTCGCTGGACCTGCGAATGCGGGCAAAGTCGCGCTTCTCGTGGAGCGCTATCTGGCGCGCCTCGATGACGAACCGGTCCTGATCGTGCCGAATGCATCGGACGTCGACCGCGTCGAGCGCGACCTGCTCGCCCGCCAGGGCTGCCTGTTCGGCGGCGAGATCTTCACCTTCGACCGCCTCTTCGAATCGATCGTGCGCGACGATCCGGCGCACCGGCCCGTGGTCACGGATCACCAGCGCTCCGTGATCGTGCGCCGCGTCGTCGGCGGAGCAGAGCTGAATGGCCTGTCGCGCTCGGCGAAGACCGGAGGCTTCGCGGATTCGCTCCTCCAGACGCTCGGCGAGCTCGAATCGGGCCTGCTCGAGCCGTCCGATCTCGGCGGCGACCTCGCTCGCCTCTACACGGCCTACCGCGACGAGCTCGACCGGCTCGGGGTGTGGGACATCGACGTGCTGCGCCGGCGCGCGGCCGAGCGGGTGCAGTCCGACCTGCAGGCCTGGCACGCGGAACCGGTCTTCGCCTACGGGTTCGAGGACCTGACGAGTGCGCAGTGGTCGTTGCTCGAAGCCCTCTCGGGCCGGGCGGACGTCGAGGTCTCGCTTCCCTACGAGCCGGGCCGCACCGCATTCGCCTCCCTGCAGCGCACCGCCGAGGACCTCTCCGGCCTCGCCGGTAGCCGGATCGAGGAGCTCGAGCCGCGCTCGACCGAGTACGCCCACCCGGCCCTCGCTCACCTCGAGCGCACGCTCTTCCAGGAGTCGCCTGCGCGAGCAGAGCTCGACGGTGCGGTGCGGTTCTTCGAGGGAGCAGGGCCCCGTGGCACGCTCGAGCTCGTCGGCGAGGAGCTGCTCGCGCTACTGCGCGCCGGCACTGCGCCCGAGGACATCGCGCTCGTCGCACCCTCGGTCGAAGGGTGGCGCGCGCCGCTCGACACGGTGCTGGGTGGGCTCGGCATTCCGTACGCAATCGACTCGGGCGTGCGACTCGGTGGAACCGCGTTTGGGCACGCCCTGCTGCAGCTGCTGCGCTACGCGTGGCTCGACGCCGGACGCCGCGAGCTCTTCGCCTTCCTGCGCACGCCGTACTCCGGGCTCGCCCGCTCGTCGGTCGACTACGTCGAGGGACGGCTTCGCGGCCGCGCGATCCACACACCTGCCCGTGTCGAGGAGGAGACGGAGAAGCTGCGCGAAGGCCCTGTCACCGCGTTGCTCGAATTGCGGGCCGCGCCCGATCCGATCAGCGGGGTGCGAACGCTGATCCGCTCCATGCTGCGCTCGGCCTACGGCACGGAGGCGCCGCCCGCAGGTGAGACGTCGCGGCTCGACCTGCGCGCGTACGACGCAACGCTGCGCGTGCTCGACGAGCTCGACGGCCTGACGCGCATCGGAGTGCAGGTCGGAGACGACGACCTGGTCTCCGCGCTCGAACGCGTCGAGGTTCGGTTGGGCTCGGCGAGCTCTGCGGGTCGCATCGCCGTGCTCGACCTGTTGCGGGCACGCACCCGGCGGTTCGAGGTCGTCTTCATCCTCGGCCTCGAAGAAGGATCGCTGCCCCGCCGAACGCGGGTCTCGCCCTTCCTCGACGACGACGCGCGCAGGGAGCTCGGCCGGCGGCTCGAGCGTCCCGACCAGGTCAGTCGCGACCGCTACCTCTTCTACACGGCGTGCACGCGTGCGACGAGGCGTCTCTACCTCGTCCGTGAGGCCGCCACCGACGACGGCGGCCCGCGCGAGCCAAGCCCGTTCTGGGAGGAGGTGGCGAACGTCTTCGAGCCGGAGGACGTAGCGCGGGCCACCTCGCGCAGGTCGCTCTCGGCGCTGACGTGGCCGCTCGACGGTGCGCCCACCGACCGCGAGCGTCTGCGCGCCGTTGCACTGCTTTCGGTCGGCGACGCGGACGGCGCGCGCGCGCTGGCCGAGGCGAACGACTGGCAGCGGCGCCTGACGCGTGCGCGTGCGTCCTTCACCCGCCAGACGCGGCTCACCAATCCGGTCGTGCTCGCGCAGTTCAAGACGAAGACGACGTTCGGCGTGACGGAGCTCGAGCGGTTCGCCGATTGCTCCTCGGCCTGGCTGTTCGAGCGCATCGTCGACCCGAAGACGATCGACGCCGTCGTCGACCCGATGCTGCGCGGCTCTGTGGCGCACAGCACGCTGCACAAGTTCTATGCCGGCCTCCCGAAGGAGCTCGGGCACGACCGCGTCACGCCCGAGAACGTCGAGCGTGCCGTCGGCTTCCTGCGGCGATGTCTCGACGATGCGTTGCGCGGGGGCGTCCGGCTCGAGCTGACCGAGCTGCAGGCCGCCGAGCTCGAGGAGGGGCTCTGGCGCGACCTCGAGGGCTTCGTGCGCGACGAGGCGAGCTCGCCGCTCGAGCTCGTGCCGCGCCGTTTCGAGCTGGGCTTCGGCTCGGAGCGCTCGGCACCCGAGCTGCAGCGCGGCCTGCCGCTCGGCGGCGGCTTCCACCTGAGTGGGAAGATCGACCGGATCGACGTCGACCCCTACAGCGCCCGTGGGATCGTCCAGGACTACAAGTCCGGGCGCAACGCGCCCTCGGCGAAGCAGATCGATAGCGAGCTTCGCCTCCAGATCCCGCTCTACATGCTCGTCTTGCGAGATCTGGTCGGCATCGAGCCGCTCGGCGGGGTCTACCGCGCGCTTGCAGGCGCCCGGGTCAAGCGCGGCCTGCTCCTCGCCGAGGCCGCCGACGACCTGCCCGGGTTCCAGCGCAACGACTACGTGGAGGAGGCCGACTTCTGGTCGCTCGTCGAGACCTCGCGCGACCGGGCCCGTGGCTACGCCGAGCGGATTCAGGCTGGGGACGTGAAGCACGACCCGAAGGGCGGCACCTGCCCCACCTGGTGCGATCTCTGGACGATGTGCCGGATCGAGCGCGCTTGATGATTCGGGGGCTCGACGAATGAACGAGCAGCAGACACGCGCAGTCGAGGCAACCGGGGAAGTCTTCGTTTCCGCCGGCGCGGGGACCGGCAAGACCTCGGTGCTCGTCGAGCGCTTCGTGCGCAGCGTCTGCGAGCAGGGTCTCGACGTCGAATCGGTGCTCGTGATCACGTACACCCGCAAGGCAGCGGGCGAGCTACGCGCGCGGATCCGCTCGGCGCTCCAGCTACGCGGGCGGCACGATCTCGCGCGCCGCCTCGACGGCGCGTGGATCTCGACGATCCACGGGTTCTGCTCGCGCTTGCTGCGTGCACACCCGTTCGCAGTCGGCCTCGACCCACGCTTCCACGAGCTCGCGGACGACCAGGCCGCGGTCCTGCGCGGCGAGGCGTTCGAGCGGGCCCTCGCGGGGTTCTGCGCCTCGCGCGATCCCGAACGGCTCCGGCTGCTCGCGACCTACGGCGCGCAGGGGCTGCGCAAGATGCTGACCGGCGTCTACGAGACGCTGCGCTCTGCCGGGCGTGACCTGAAGCTCGAGCTCGGCGAGCACGCCGGAGTGCCCGAGCGGCTCGCCGAGTTGCAGTCCGCGGCCCGGGGCCTTGCCGCAGATCCCGCGGCGACCGAGAAGCAGCTTGCTGCGGCCAACGCCGCGTTGGCTCTCGGCCTGAATCCGGAGCAGTTGCTCGATCTCGCAGAGATCGCACCGGCGGGTGAGCGCGGGGTCGAGCTGCGCGCTACGCGCGACCGGTTGCAGCAGGCGGCGCTCGAGGAGCTGGCGGCCCGGGACAGCGAGCTGCTGCAGGAGCTGCTCGACCGCTTCGCCGCCGAGTATGCGACGGCCAAGGCGCACGAGTCGGCGCTCGACTTCGAAGATCTCCAGCTCCTGGCGCGCGACCTGCTGCGCGACAACCCGTCGATCTGTGAGACGGAGCAGTTGCGCTTCCGCTCGATCATGGTCGACGAGTTCCAGGACACGAATCGTCTTCAGTGCGACGTCATCGACCTGCTCCGCTCAGGCCATGGCGCGGCAGACGTGTTCTTCGTCGGCGACGAGTTCCAGTCGATCTACGGCTTTCGCCACGCCGACGTCCACGTCTTCCGCGAGCGTCGCGCCGCCGCAGCTTTGCGCCTACCGCTCGCGCGCAACTACCGATCACGGCCGGAAGTGCTCGCCGCGGTCAATCACCTGTTCAGCGAGGAGTTCGGCGACGGCTACCAGCCGCTCGCTGCATCCGGGGAGTTCAACGACCCGGTGTTCGGTCATCCCGTGGAGCTGATGGTCAGTGACAAGACCACCTATCACGCCGCCGACGCGAACTGGCGCGAAGGTGAGGCTCGGTCGATCGCCCGGCGCGTGCGCGAGCTCGTCGACACCGGCGCGGCTGCGTGCGGCGAGATCGTGCTGCTCTTCGCGGCCGGGACCGACGCGGAGCGGTACGAGGCGGCGTTGCGCGCGCAGGGCCTCCCGACCTATCGCGCGACCGGGCGAGGTTACTTCGGGCAGCAGCAGGTGGTCGATCTGCTCTCGTACCTCCGGCTGCTGCACAACCGCTACGACGACGAAGCGCTCGCGAACGTCCTGGCGTCACCGTTCGTCGGCATCTCGAACGACGCGCTCGTGCTGGTTCGGCGCCATGCCGGGCGGCGGCCGCTGTACACCGGGATCGAGCGCTCGCTGCACGAGGCGCTTGCCGAAGGCGACGAGCGCCTGATCCGCGCGTTCAAGCAACGGTACGAGAGGCTTGTCGCAGCTTCCGCCCGCCTCTCCCTGGAGCGGCTGTGTGAGGAGATCGTCTCGGCGCACGACTACGACCTAGCAGTGCTCGCGCAATGGGATGGCAAGCGCCGCTACGCCAATCTGCGCAAGCTGATGCGCCTTGCGCGCTCCTACGCGGAGCTGCGCGGTGCAGACATCGACGGCTTCGTGAAGTTCATCCGCGACCAGGAGGCGGTCGGCGCCGCGCAGCTCGAGGCGGTCTCGGAGGAAGAGGGGGCCGACGCCGTGCGGCTGCTGACGATCCATGCTGCGAAGGGGCTCGAGTTCAAGGTCGTGATCGTCGCCGACGCCGGACGCGACACGGCGGGTGGCCCGTCGATCGACGAGATCCTCGTGCGTGCGGACGGCAGCTTCGGGTTCCGGGTGATCGATCCGAAGTCGGGCAAGCGCAAAGGCGTCTTCGACTACGAGGCCGTGCGCGAGGCGGAGAAGCGCGAGGATCGCGCCGAGCGCCTGCGCCTCTACTACGTCGCGATGACGCGCGCGGTCGACCGGCTGATCGTCTCGGGCGCGATCGACCTCGACCGGCCGCAGGATCGCGACACCCCGATCGGCTGGGTGCTGGAGCGCCTCGGCGCGGGCGCGGAGGTCGAGCGTGCACCGCAGGAGCCTCTCGAGCTCGAGCGCGGCGACGCGCGCTTCGTGCTGACCGTCGACCGCTGGGCGCCGCTGACCGAGACGCACACGGTCGAGATCGTCGACGACGCGGGTCAGCTGGCGCTCTTCGGCGAGCTTCCGACCGCGCCCGCGCCGCGCGGGTATCGCCTGCCCGAGCTCGTGCCGCCGCCGCTGCCGCCGCTGCACCGTGTCCGGCAACTCTCGTACTCCGCGCTCGCGCTCTTCGAGCGCTGCTCCTACCGGTACTACACCGAGCGCGTCGCCGGACTGCGCGAAGAGCGAGGCACCGTGCCCGGCTCGACCGGCCTCAAGGCGACTGAGGTCGGCGATGCCGTGCACCGTCTGCTCGAAGTTGTCGACCTGCGCGCGCCGGCCGCTCCTGATCTGGCTCAGGTGCGGACGTGGTACCCAGGGGTGACCGACGATGAGCTCGCGCGCATCTCTCGGTTCGTCGCGGCGTATTGTGAGTCGGAGCTCGCCCGCCGCATCGCGACGCTCAGAGGTGCCGTCCCCGAGCGCCCCTTTGCGTTCGAGCACGACGGTGTGCTGTTGCACGGGCGCCTCGACGTGCTCTGGCGAGAGGGGACGAGCGCGTTGGTTCTCGACTACAAGACGAACTCGCTGGCCGAGGGGACACCCGAGGAGATCATCGAGGCCGACTACTCGTTGCAGCGTCTGGTCTACGCGCTCGCCTGCTTCCGAGCAGGTGCCGAGGAGGTCGAGGTCGTCTACCACTTCCTGGAGCGCACCGACGCGGTCGTCTCGACCATGTTCGAGCGCCGCGAGCTGCCGCTGCTCGAGAGCCAGCTGTCCGCTGCGATCGCGCGCATCAATGCCGGTGAGTTCCTGCCGACGCCGAGCGAGTTCAACTGCTCGGGTTGCCCAGCGCTCGACCTCGTCTGTGCCGGCCCACGACTTGGCGGTGGGGCGTGGTCGTCCGCGGCGGCGCTTGCCGCGCGCGCGTAACGACCATCGTGGCGAAGAGCTACATCAAGGAGGCACGGAAGCGCGTCCCGCCGAAGAAGGATCGCATCGGGCCGGTGCTCGAGCGGCTTGCGGTCGAGCATGCCGACGCGAAGATCGCGCTCACGTTCGCGAGCCCGCTCGAGCTCGTCGTCTCGGTGATGCTCTCGGCCCAGACCACCGACGTGAACGTGAACCGTGTCACGGAGAAGCTCTTCGTCAAGTACCGGCGGCCCGAGGACTACCTGAAGGTGCCCGTGGCTGAGCTCGAGCGCGACATCTTCGCGACGGGTTTCTACCGTCAGAAGGCGAAGTCGCTCCGCGGCATGATGACCATGCTCATCGAGGAGTTCGACGGTGAGGTGCCGGAGGCATTCAACGACCTCTTGCGCCTGCCCGGCGTCGCGCGCAAGACGGCGAATGTCGTCTCGGCCGAGCGCGGTGCGCCGCAGGGCGTCGTCGTCGACACGCACGTTCGGCGTATCTCGCAGCGCCTCGGATTCACGAAGCAGGAGGATCCGGTCAAGATCGAGCGTGACCTGATGCGCCTCGTTCCTCGCGAGAGCTGGGGGCGGTTCCCGCACCTCCTGATCTGGCACGGCAGGCGGATCTGCGACGCGCGCAAGCCGCGCTGTGAAGACTGCCCGCTCGCGCCTGATCTCTGCCCGTCCTCCCGAATCTGATTCAGCGCTGGCACCCGGTGGGTGTGAGCAGTTCGAGGCGCCACCGCCCCTGAGACAACGCACTCGACACGCCAGGGCAGCTCGACCAGAAGGGCCATGTCCCGGGGACAGACCCCAGGACATGGCCTTTTGAGACATGTCCCGGGGACAGTCCCCTGGACACCCTGGACATGTCTTCGGCGGACCCTTGAGTCGCACGGAGAGCCCCTGGGCGGCTGCCGATCGACAGCTGCACCGACTTCGAACCTCGGCGCGCGACTACTTGGCGGGCAACAGAAGCTGAAGGTGTCGAAGACCTTCGAAGCGCCGCCACGTGCAGGGCAGCCGGGTTCGCTACGGCGACTGGGTCGGCGTCCGACGCGGCGTGAGCGCAACGAGCAGCCCGCCGTCATCGTCGTAGGCCGGAAAGACGTCTGCGATCACGGCCTTTTCGCTGCCCGAGCGCACGCGGATTGTCAGCTCTTCGCCAAGACGCCGCACGCCCCATTCACGTGCGAGCTCAACCGGCTTCGTGTCCGAGAACGTCAGGGCCTCGACCACGTCGCGACCCATCAGGTCGGCCTCCGGGAAGCCCGTCAGCTCGAAGACGCCGCGACCGATCGCAAGCACGCGCCGGTCGCGATCGGTGACGAGCAGCCCCGTGTCCGGCGCGGGGTAGTAGTCGTCGAGCAGCTCGAAGAGGAACCCGAATCCGCAATGCCTGCACGCGGGCGCCTGGTCGGAGAAACCCTCGCGCGCGTCGATGTCGAGCGAGCGCTCCTTGCACTTCGGGCAGATGTAATACGGCACGTGCGCAGCGTAGCTTGGGGTATCTAGATG
>JACDGR010000417.1 GCA_013821525.1 Actinomycetota bacterium | reverse complement strand
CGTTCCTTGAGCGAACGGAGCCGCCGGCGTTTCGCATCCGCAACCGTCCCCCGTTCGAGGGATGACTCGTCTTCGTCTGCGGCCGACACAAATCACATGCTCCGTCCGACTCCTGGAATTGCCGCGCGCGTTGTCGCCCTGGTCGCACTGACCGCCGCCATCGCGCTCCTCGGCGCAGGCGCGCTTCACGCCCAGAGCACGAGCAGCACGCTGGCGGGCGTCGGCATGCTGCGGCTCGGCGACAGCGCCGCGATCGGGAGCGTCCACTACCGGAACTCTCGCTACGTGATCCTGAGCCCGTACAACATTCAGTACGCGGCGCGGATCAAAGCCGGGAGCCCCGATACGCGGATCCTGGCCTACAAGTCGGCAATGGACCTGAGCGCCTCGTGCGCGGATCGCGTCGACATCTGCGCGACCGGTGTCAGCCTCGCCCAGGCGAAGGCTCACGACGCAGCGTCACCGTCCGACCGGTGGATCGCAACGGACGCTTCCGGCGCCCCGATGGTCAACGCGAACTACCCGGACGACACGCTCGCCAACGTCGGCTCCCCTTCCTACCGCACGCAGTGGGCACAGAACGTTGCGCAGTTTCTTCGCAAGAACCACTTCAGCGGCGTGTTCATCGACAATGTCCTCGGCGACGTTTCCGGGTGGACGGACGGGCGCTTCCCTGCGAAGTACCGGTCGGACAAGGCCTGGGAGGATGCAATGGCGGGCTTCATCGCCCAGATCTCCAGGATCCTGCACGCGCAGGGGTTCTACGTCGCGGCGAACGCCTACAAGCAGTTCCCGCAGACCGCGTCCTGGTGGCAGCGGATCGGCCCGTCGACCGACGCGCTGATGTCCGAGTACTGGCAGCAGGATCCGAACACGCGGGTGTTGCAGACCGCTGACGGAGCCGCCACGAACCATTGGAACGACGGCGAGCGGTTGATGGAGATCGCCCAGGAATCCGGCAGCTCGTTCCTCGGCCTCCAGGTCGGCGCGGCGAGCGACGAGCGACTCATGCGGTACGGCCGGGCGAGCTTCCTCCTTGCCTGGAACGGCAAGGACGGCGCCTACATCTTCAACCCGACCGACTCCGCCGACCCCTGGAGCGCCGCGTGGACGATCGACGTCGGCGACCCGATCGAGGCGCGGCACAAGGTCGGTGTGGGTTGGCAGCGGGCCTACAGCGAAGGCATGGTGCTCCTGAACCCGAGCGCGAGCAGGTCGCAGATCTTCAACCTCGGTGGCCCGTACCGCCTGTCGACCGGCGACGTGGTTTCGTCGGTCACCCTCGCACCCACGTCCGCGCAGATCCTGCGGCGCGTCGGCGACTCCGTCTCAGCGAAGGCGTCGCCGGCGAAAGCGCATGCCCCGCTCGCCGCGAGTGCAAAGAACGCAGGCAAGGGCCTGAACTGGGACGGCCGGCACTTCGCAGACCGCGCGAGCTTTGCGATCTGGCTCAAGCGCCATCATCTCGGGTGGCACGCCTGGGCGCGCCGTTATCCGGCCGCCGCACGCGCACTCGGCGCGTAGAGCCGGTCAGACACGCGCGAGGTACGCGTCGCGCACCTCGTCGAACGGCCCGACGGCCTGCACCACCCCGCGCGCGAAGAACACCGCTTGCGTGCAGATCTGCTCGAGCAGCGGATGGTCGTGCCCGGCAGCGACGACGATCCCACCGTCGGAAACGATCTCCTGAGCCCGACCACGCACGATCTCGCGGAACTCGTGGTCGAGCGCCTCGTGTACCTCGTCGAGCAGTAGGACGTCGGGATCCGACCGGTCGGCGACGGCGAAACCAAGCCGCGCGCGCATTCCCTGCGAATAGCTCGAGACCGGCCTGTCGAAGCTCTCCCCCAGCCTGCTGCGCTCCGCCACCGCGTCGAGCTCGCCGCGCGCCCGACGCCGGGAATGACCCGCCAGCACCATCAGGAGCAACGCGTTCTCGCGCCCGGTCAACAGAGTCAATAGCCCGGCGTCGACCGAGAGCAGCGACGCTACGCGCCCGGAGATCGAAAGCGTCCCCACGTCCGGGTAGTAGATGCCGCCGAGCGTGCGCAGGAACGTCGTCTTCCCCGAGCCGCTGGCGCCGAGGAGTGCGACACCCTCGCCGCCCCGGAGGGCCAGGTCAACGTCGCGCAGCCCCCACGTCTCGCTTCCGCGCCTGCGTAACCGCGAGAGCGCCGGCGTCACCACGCGACGTTCGTGGTCGAACAGGAAGCGGATCCCGACGCCCTTCGCGACGATGCTCGTCGTCACTCGACGACCTTCGCGAACTGGCGCTGCTCGCGGAGGAACAGCGGCAAGAAGAGCGCGATCACGACAGCGGAGAGAACCAATGGATAGACGATCTCCCACACTTGCGGCGCTGTGCCGAACATCAACACCTCGCGGTACGACTCGAAGATCGCGGTGAACGGGTTGAGCTTCAATGCGTTGTCCACGGATCCGCGCGTCGCCGAGAGAGGAACGAGACCCGAGCCGAGGAAGAACATCGTTCGAACGAGACTGATCGCAACGGGACGTAGCTCCCGGAACCAGAGACCGAAGATCAGAGCGGGGAACGAGATCGCGGCTGCAAAGCAGATGTTGACGACGACGATCACCGGTAACCAAAGAATCGAAAGGGTCGGCGCGATCCGGTAACTCGCCATCATCAGCGCGAAGAGGGAGAAACTCGCCAGGAACCCGGCGGTCTCCGTCAGAGCCGACGAGATCGGGAGCAGTGTCCGTCGGAACGCCATGTTCAGGATGATCGACCGTCTGGTCGTGACAGCGCTCATCGCGTTGATCAGCGTGGTCATGATCAACTGGAACGGGACGACTGCACACGCGAGGCTCAAACCGGGTGCGAAACCGGGCTTGTCGAGCACGAACGTGACGAGGATCAGATAGACGCCGACCAGGGCGAATGGATCGAGCAACCACTTGGC
>JACDGR010000416.1 GCA_013821525.1 Actinomycetota bacterium | reverse complement strand
GCCGGTCGAGATCGGCGACGCGCTGCGTCGCTTCCGCCCCTCGGTCGGTACCGCGCCGCAGGAGTTCGTCCAGCGCGCATCCGTCGCGGCCTGGTCGGATGACGCGCACGTCGAAGATGTGCGCGCCGTCTACCGCCGGAAGCGTGAGACGCTGCTACCCGCGCTCGAGGAGTCCGGGCTGCGACTCGCGGGCTCGAGCGCGACGTTCTATCTCTGGGTGCAGGTGGAAGGGTCGTCGGAGGAGTACGCACGCCGACTGCTCGAGCACGGTGTCGTCGTCGCGCCAGGCGCCTTCTTCGGCGCCGCCGGCGAGGGTTACGTGCGCTTCGCCCTGGTACCGACTCAGGCGGAATGCGAGCGGGCCGCGTCGATCATCCGGGAGCTCGCGTGACCACCGAGGAGACGATCGCTGCGCTCGACCGCGGTGAGGTGCGCGTCGCAGAGCCCGACGGGGACGGATGGCGGGTCAACGGCGACGTCCAGGCGGCGATCCTCGACTACTTCCGCAGCCGCCGGATGGAGCCGTGCGAGGTCGGCCCGTTCTCCTACCACGACAAGATTCCGCTGAAGAGCGGCTACGAGGAGCTCGGCGTCCGCGTTGTGCCGCCCGCCGTCGCCCGCTACGGCGCATACCTCTCGCGCGGCGTCGTCTTGATGCCCTCGTACGTGAACATCGGTGCGTGGGTCGGCGCGAACACGATGGTCGACACCTGGGCGACGGTCGGATCGGGAGCCCAGATCGGTGCCGACGTCCACCTCGCCGGCGGGGTCGGGATCGGCGGCGTGCTGGAACCGCCCGGGGCGCAGCCGGTGATCGTCGAGGACGGCGCATTCCTCGGCTCGCGTTGCATCGTCGTCGAAGGCGTGCGGATCGGTGCCGGAGCGGTTCTCGCCCCCAACGTGACGCTGACCGCGTCCGTGCCGATCATCGACGTCACCGGCGACGAGCCTGTCGAGCATCGAGGCTTCGTTCCGCCGCGCGCAGTCGTCGTCCCCGGGACGCGGCCCAAGGAGTTCCCGGCCGGGATCTACGACCTCTCCTGTGCACTGATCATCGGACACCGCAGCGCGTCGACCGATCTCAAGACCTCGCTGAACGACGCGCTGCGCGAGCACGGCATCGGCGCCGGCTGAATCGCGTAGCCTTTTCGGCGATGGCAGCTTTCAACGAGACGATCGCGCAGGCCTACGCGGTGCAGGGCGCCTCGATCGACCTCGGCCGCGGCGTGCTCGACGACAAGCTCGTCTCGGACGCGGTCGTGCTCCTGCCGCTCGCGACGATGAACCGGCACGGCCTGATCGCAGGCGCCACCGGTACGGGTAAGACGCGCACGCTCCAGCTGATCGCCGAGCAGCTGTCCGACGCCGGGGTCTCGGTCTTCGCCGCCGACTACAAGGGCGATCTCTCGGGGCTCAGTCAAGCCGGTGCCGCCGACGGCCCGGCACCCAAGCGCATGGCAGACCTCGGCCTCCCGTATCAGCCCACCGCCTATCCGGTCGAGTTTCTCTCCCTCGGTGGCATCGGTGACGGTGTCCCGGTTCGTGCGACCGTGACCGACTTCGGGCCGGAGCTCCTCGGGAAGGTGCTGAGCGCGAACGAGACCCAGGAGCAGACGCTCGCATTGCTCTTCCGCTTCGCCGACGAGCGCGGTTTCGGTCTCGTCGACCTGGCAGATCTCCGCGCCCTGCTCACCTACCTCGGGTCGGATGCGGGCAAGGCCGACCTGACAGGAATCGGCGGCGTCTCCAGCGCGACGATCGGCGTGCTCCTCAGGTCGCTCGTCGAGCTCGAGGACGGAGGCGGTAAGGAGTTTTTCGGTGAGCCGCTGTTCGAGATCGCCGACCTGATGCGGACGGCGGCGGACGGGCGCGGGATCATCTCCTGCCTGGAGCTCTCCGCGATCCAGGACAAGCCCGCCCTCTTCTCGACTGCGCTGATGTGGCTCCTCGCCGAGCTCTTCGAGCAGCTGCCGGAGGTCGGTGACCTCGACAAGCCGAAGCTCGTCTTCTTCTTCGACGAGGCGCACCTGCTGTTCGCCGATGCGACGAAGTCGTTCCTCGAGTCCGTCGAGCGCACCGTGCGCATGATCCGGTCGAAGGGTGTCGGCGTGTTCTTCGTCACCCAGGCCCCGACCGACGTGCCCAGCGCGGTGCTCGGTCAGCTGGGCGCGCGCGTGCAGCATGCCCTCCGTGCGTTCACGCCCGAGGACGCCGATGCGCTGAAGAAGACGGTGCGCACGTACCCGACGTCGGAGTTCTACGACCTCGAGAAGCTGATCACGTCGGTCGGGACTGGCGAAGCCGTCGTGACGATCCTCTCCGAGAAGGGCGTGCCCACGCCCGTCGTGCATACGCGCCTTCGTGCACCGCGCTCGAGCATGAGCACCGCTTCGGGAATCGCCGCCGCTGCGGCAGCCTCGTCGCTCGCCGTCAAGTACGGCACGCGGCTCGAGAAGGAGAGCGCCGCGGAGCAGCTCGCGCAGCGCGTCCAGCAAGCCCCGGCTGCGCCCGCCGATCAGCCCGCAGCGCCGAAGCACGAGTCGAAGGCCAAGCAGGCGAGCGATCCGCTCACCGACTTCCTGGGCTCCCGCCAGGGGAAGACGCTGCAGCGCGAAGTGATCCGCGGCGCATTCAGCTTGCTGCGCAAGCGCCTGTAAGCGCCTGAAAATGCGTCGGTCAGCTGACTCGCTCGGCGGGGCCGGTCAGGTACGCGTCCCCGTCTGCGAAGCGCACGTCCAGTGGGCCGCCGGGAAACCGCACCGTGACGGCTTGGGCGCCGAAGGCGGCGGCGACTGCGACGGCGCTCGACCCGGAGGACGCGGTCTCGCCCGCGCCGCGTTCCCACACGCGGGCCTCGAGCTCCTCCCCGCTTCGGCGTGCGACCTGCACGTTGGTGCGGCGAGGGAAACGAGGGTGCACCTCGAGC
>JACDGR010000415.1 GCA_013821525.1 Actinomycetota bacterium | reverse complement strand
ATGTGGTGGGGGCGGCTACGGCCCTCCGGAACTGCGAGACCCCGAGAAGGTCCTCCGCGACGTGCTCGAGGAGAAGGTGAGCGTCGAGCGTGCCCGGGAGCTGTACCGTGTCGCGATCTCCGACCGCGAGATCAAGCTCGCAGAGACCGCGGAGCTGCGCGGATGAGCGTTCGCGTCGCAATCGACATCGGCGGCACGTTCACTGACGCCACCCTGATCGACGAGGAGACCGGCGCGGTCTCAATCGCGAAGGTGCTGACCACGCCGTCGGATCCCTCCCTGGGGTTCATGCAGGCGGTCGAGCGAGCTTTGCGCGAAGGCGACGTGCGTGCGCAGGACGTGAGCTTCGTCGTGCACGCGACGACGGTTGCGACGAACGCGATCATCGAAGGCACGATCGCCCGTGGCGGTTTCGTCACGACCGACGGCTTCCGGGACTTGCTGGAGATCGCGCGCCAGGTGCGCCCAAGCCTCTACGACACGCAGTTCGAGAAAGCGCCGCCGCTCGTCCCGCGCGATCGCGCCGTCGTGGTGCGCGAACGACTCGGCCCGGCGGGCGAGGTGCTCGTCCCGCTGGCAGAGGATTCCGTGCGTGAGGCAGCCGCGATCCTGAGGCGCGAGGCGGTCGAATCAGTCGCGGTCTGCCTACTGCACTCGTACGTCAACCCGGAACACGAACTGCGCGTCGGAGCGATCCTGGCGGAGGAGCTGCCGGGCGTGCCGATTTCCTTGTCTGCGCAGGTGGCGCCCGAGTTCCGCGAGTACCTGCGTGCTTCGACCACCGTGATCAACGCCGCGATCCGCCCGGTCGTCGAACGCTACCTCGCTCGCATCGAGGCACGGCTCGCCGAGGCCGGCGTACACGCGAAGCTGCTCGTGATGCAATCAAGCGGCGGCGTCTTCTCGTCTGAAGCGGCGGCACGACGCCCGGTCTTCATGGTCGAATCGGGGCCTGCTGCAGGTGTCATCGCGGCGGCATACCTCGGGGAGACCGTCGGACGCCCCGACATCCTCAGCTTCGACATGGGCGGGACGACCGCCAAGGTCGGACTGATCCAGGGCGGTCGGCCCTCGGTGACGAAGGACTACAACGTCGGCGGGCACGCCGGCGCCGGGATCGGTGGCATGTCACTCTCCGGATATCCCGTACGCACACCCGTCGTCGACCTCGTCGAGATCGGGGCAGGCGGCGGCTCGATCGCGTGGGTCGACTCGGGCGGGCTGCTGCGCGTCGGGCCGCGCAGCGCGGGCGCCGACCCCGGCCCCGTCTGCTATCGGCGCGGCGGCACGGAACCGACAGTGACCGACGCGAACGTCGTCCTCGGGCGTCTCAACCCGGGCTACTTCCTCGGAGGCGAAATGGGCCTCGATGTTGAAGGAGCACGGAACGCGATCGAGGAGCGCTGCGCAAAGCCGCTAGACATCGATGTGACCGCAGCAGCCCACGGGATCGTGGAGATCGCGAACGCCGCGATGGTCAACGCGCTCCATCTCATCTCCGTGCAACGCGGGTATGACCCCCGCGACTTCATTCTCGTCGGCTTTGGCGGCGCGGGCCCGGTGCACGCAAACGCGCTTGCGCGCGACGCCGAGATGCCTACGCTCCTGATCCCGCCGAGCCCGGGCATCTTCTCGGCGACCGGGCTGCTCACGACCGACTTGAAGCGCGACGCGGCGACGACGATCATGCGTCGTCTCGATGAGGTCGACCGGTCCGAGATCGAGACGCTCTTCGCCGGGCTTGAGCGAGACGGCATGGCGGAGCTAGCGCGAGAGGGCCTGGCCGCCGAGCAGATTGAGTTTGCCCGGCAACTTGATCTGCGCTATGTGGGCCAGAGCTACGAGCTGACGATCTCCGCAGGAGACGACGTCGTCGAGCGCTTCCACGCCGAACACGACCGCACCTACGGCTTCGCTGCACCCGCCGAGCCGATCGAGCTTGTCTCGGTACGCCTGACATCAGTCGGACGGATCGCAAAACCGCCGCCGCGCCGGCTCGAATCCGGCTCGACACCCAAGCCGAAGGAGCGGCGCGCGGTCTACTTCGCCGAGGCCGTCGGATACGTCGACTGCCCGATCTACGATCGCTACGCACTTCCCGCCGGCGCGGCGTTTCCAGGACCGGCAATTGTCGAGGAATTCGACTCAACCACCGTCGTGCATCCTGGCTTCGCGATCACCGTCGACGAGGCCGGCAACTTGATCATCGAAACGGAGCGCACATGACCTACGGAATCGTCGTGTCGAAAGACGTGCAGGTGCGGATGCGTGACGGCATCATGCTCGCCACCGACCTTCACCGGCCTGGCCGTGTTGGCGAGTTAGCCGACGGGCGCTTCCCGACAATCGTCTGCCTCACGCCCTACGACAAGACCGAGCGCCGCTACACCGAGATCGCTGACTTCTTCGTCCCGCATGGCTACGCGGTGGTTCTGCAAGACATCCGCGACCGTCACCGCTCCGAAGGGACGCAGGAGTACTTCCACAGCGCGACGCCGCATACGGGGACGGACGGCTACGACACGATCGAATGGATCGCCGCGCAGCAGTGGTCGGACGGGCGGACGGGCATGGTCGGAAGCTCCTACGCGGCTATCACGCAGATCCGCACGGCGCTCGAGGCGCCGCCGCATCTGACGGCGATCTGGCCCGACGTCGCACCCACCTCGACCTACCACCACCAGACGCGCGAGGGCGGTGCGATGCAGCTTCACATGTTCTGGGCCTTGTACATCCATGCCGCCGACGCGCAAGAGGTGCAAGGCGACGCCGCCAAGCAGGAGGAGGTGTGGGATGACCTGCGCAACCTGCGGCAGCTCCTCTGGGAATGGCCGTGGCACGCGGGAGATCTAGCGCTTAGACACGTGCCAACGCTCGACCGAACGCTCGAGAACTACTGCACGCGCGGGGCCTACGACGAGTGGTGGTC
>JACDGR010000414.1 GCA_013821525.1 Actinomycetota bacterium | reverse complement strand
CTCCGCGTCGACGCGGTTCACGCGATCGAGCGCCCCAACGACCCGGAAGCGGTCGATCGTTAGCTCGAAGACGCGTTCGATGCCGAGGACGTCCTCGGTATCCGTTCGGTCTGCCCCGTTCCTGACATGCCGTTCGTGCCGCCGTAAGACAGGCGGGCGATGCGGAACCGGGACGCGTCAGGGAGTCAGCAGGCCGAGCGCGACGCGCCGGAACACGTTGGCGTCGAGCCGCTGCTGAGCATCGCCGTGCTCGAGGGTCTTCTTCCAGTACGCGGGCGCGAGCTCGAGGAGGCGGTGCTTTGGCCAGCTCGGCAGGAGGCAGAGCAAGTCGCGCAGGTAGGCGTAGGGCTCCAGGCCGAGCATGCGGCAGCTCGCGATGAGCGACACGAACGTGGTGTTGGCGTTCGCGCCGTCCTCGCTGCCGACGAAGAGCCAGTTGCGTCGTCCGATGACCTCGCGGCGGAGATTCAGCTCACTGATGTTGTTGTGGAGCGGCAGCCGGCCGTCGTCGAGGAAGCGACGAAGCGCCAGCTCTTGGTTCAGCGCGTAGCCAAACGCCTTGGCCATGGGCGACTCGTCGAGAACGAGCTCGGCCTCGGCGTCGCACCATTCGAAGAACTCGTCGACGATCGGCTTCGATTTCAGCCTCCGGACCGCCTCGCGCTCCTTGCGCGGGGCATCGGCGTGGGCGCGCTCGAGCTTGAACAGCGCTCCGATCTTCACCAGCGCTGCCTTCGCGCGCTCGGGGTCCGACTCGAGCGACTTGAAGAAGTAACGCCGGCAGTGGCACCAGCAGCCGACCTCGACGACGGCGCCCGTGGCGTAGAGGTGATCGTAGACGGCATGCGCGTCGGCGACGAGATGTCCGGCGTACCCGGCGAGCAGCGCGTCGACGGCGTCGCTGTTGTGCCGACGGGAGAATTTGTAGAGCACATGCTTCTCGGGCGCGACCATCACCCAGAAGTGGCCGTGCTTGCATCGCTCGGGCGCTTGCACGAGCACGCCCGTGGCGTCGACGCAGAGGTACGGAGCGCTCTTGGCGTCCGTGAACATCGCGTCGACGAGCGGCGCGGCCAGCTCGCGCAGCTGATCGTGCCACGTGCAGAGCGTGCTCTTGGACAGCTCGAGCCCGTCGCGCGCGTAGATCCCTTCGAGCCGATTGAGCGGCTGATGATCTGCCCACCGTCGCACCAGCGTGTCGGCGAGCATCGCCGGGCCCGCGGTTCCCCGCGGGATGGGCAGCTCTGGAGGCTCGGCGACGAGCACCGACACGGGCGCATCGGCCGCGCCGCTCTTGCGCACGAACTTTGGATAGACGAGCCGCACGGCGACCGTCGACGCGGGGCGACGCTCGAGCACTTCGCGTGCGTCCTCGCCGATGCGCTCGAACGCGTCGAGGCCTTCGCGTTTCACCTCATCGGGGAGTAGCTCGATCGTCACTCGCGGGAGCGAGTCGGGCAAAGGCTTGCGCGCGGGCTTTCGCCTCGTGTGCTCGGGGATCGTCTGCTCGTCTTCCGGCGGTGGCTCCGTCTCGGCCTCGTCGTCTTTGAGGCCGAGCGCGAGGCGAAGGACGGCGAGCGAGAGCTGCGCGTCGTTGGAAGGGAGCCGCTCGGCGCTCTGGCCAACGAGCCCGCGCTTCAACTTCTCGTTGGCCTCTTGGAGAAGAGCGGCGAGCTTCTTGTACTCGTCGCGCTCGCGCGTGACCTTCGCGAACTGAGAGACGACGGCATCGCGCTCCGGCGAGGCGAGCGCGTCGAGCAAAGGAACGAGGGTCGTCGCGGCGTCACTCACTGCGCAATGTGGAATGCCGATGAGCGCGCGAACTGTCAAGGGCTCGCGCGCGCTTCGAGCTCTTGGCGCGAGCGGCGTGATCGCTTCGGCGCGCGCGCCGTCCCCGCGAGCAGCCGCGCGAGGGCCGCCGAGTCGATGTGCACCGACGCTGAGCCTCCACTCACGGGCAGCTCAAAGACCGCGCGGTGAAGTCGCTTGTACAAGATGCAGCAGCCGTTGCGCTCGAACCAGAGCACCTTGATGCGCGTCGCGCCCCGATTCGCGAAGACGAAGAGCGCGCCGCCTCCCTGAGGGTCGTGCTGCGTCTTCTCGCGCGCCGCGAGCATGAGGCGGTCGAAGCCCTGGCGCATGTCCACCGGCTCGGTGCAGACGAAGATGCGGACGACGGCGGGGATCACGGCGCCTCCTCGAGCGCCGCGAGCAGCCGCCGAAGTGCCTCGGCGTCGAACGACGGCGGCACCCGAACGCGACGACCGCAGAGCTCGATCTCGAACCGGTCGTCGGCGACCGGTCGCGCGTGGACCTCGATCATCGTCGGCACACGTGCCAGCGTCGCTTTCCCGCGCGACCCGTGCTCCACGCGCCACGCCCAGTGCGACAGCGTCGACGCGTTGACCCCGCGCCGCCTCGCAAACTCCCTCGCCGTCTCCCCGCTCGAACGCCACTGCCCCACCAGCTGGTGCCATCTCTTGTGCGCTTCCGTCATGCCGCGATCATTTACGGACTGGGAGAGGTCACGTCATGAACGCGGGAGACCGAACGGATACGTTACATCCGCCCGTCGGCGGACCCGAAAACTCGCCTGCCGTCTCCGCCCCGACGCCCGCCCGAGCGGCGACCGGCCGTAGACGCGGTTGGCGGCGCGATGCTTCGCCCGACGTCGCGGTTCCGCGCAAGCGGCGCACCTCGCCTTGAGCGAGGCGCAGCCGCCGCAGAACACCTTCACCGCTGCACAGCCCACACACCGACCAAATCGCCCATCCGCCACGCCGCCATCTCCTCAGGGAGGGCTGGACGCCGGGGGCGTTCGACGGCACCGTTGTCCACGGCGAGCGCGTGGTTTGATGCGCTCGCCCCGAAGGCTCGGGTGTACGAGACCCGAGCCTTCAACTACTCCAAAGGCGCGCACTCTACGTCGT
>JACDGR010000413.1 GCA_013821525.1 Actinomycetota bacterium | reverse complement strand
CATCAGCGTCGACTTGCCGGCCCCGTTCTCGCCGAGCAGGGCATGCACCTCGCCCTGGCGGAGGTCGAAACTGACGTCGTCGTTGGCGAGCACGCCCGGGAACCGTTTGGTGATCCCGCGCAGCTCGAGGAGAGGCGCCTCAGCCATGCCACGCGATCCTAACCAGAAGGCGGCTGCCCGCCCGCAAGCTGCTGCGCGGCGTCGCGCGCGCGCACCGCCGTGGCGGCCGAGATGCGAGGATCGAGCGCGCGCACTGCGACCGCCCCGCTCGCCGCGCCGTAGACGAGATCCTCGCCTCCGTGGTACATCCCGGCCACCGCGTCGCGCACGATCAGCGCGGCGGCGACGGCCGGCAATTCGAAGTCGGAGAGCACGAGCGCTGGATGGTTTTGCTGGTGTGCGCCCGCTGCGGCCGCCGCTCCGCACGCTCCTCCGCGCGCCATGACAACGATCGCACCACGGGCGAACGCGCCGAGCGCCGCCTCCTTGCAGGCGGCGGGACTGTTCGGCGCTCCGGCGCGCAGCACGGTCGCGCCCGGCGCCGTGTCGTGCACCCCATGCACGAATGGGTTTACGAGCCCACGCTCGAGCGGCCCGACCCAGGCGACGCGCGCGTTGATCGACTCCTGCTCGGCTGCTGTGAGACCCGCCACGGCACCGCCAAGGCGCGCGGCGTCAGCGTGGCGCAGCACGAGACCCGCGAGATTCTTCTGGTGGACGCCGCGCACGGAACCTCCGACCAGGACGAAGTGCGAGGGCGGATTCGCCGCAGCGACGGTGGGCAGGGATCGTGCGGCGGCGCTCGCCGCGACGACGAGGACGAGCGGATCGGCTGCGAGCGCCCCGAGCGTGCCGTGCACGATCACCGCACCCGGTACGCGAATGCTGAGGTCGCCGACGACCCCGACCCGCAACCCCGCAGGGGGAGGCTTGCGGACGGTCGAGACGGTCGTCGCCGGTCGTTGTGCGGCGCGGCCGCCACAGCCGGCGAGCAAGCCTCCGACGAGGCAGGCGAGCACGAATGGGGCCGCAGCGCGCATCTCCCGAAAGAAGACCATAAAAAACGGGGCGGGCCTCGCGGCCCGCCCCTCTTCCTTACAGAGCTTCAGGCGACCTTACTTGACGGTCGACGGGATGCCCTTGATCTTGCCGGCCTTGAGCAGCTTGAACTGCGCTGCGACCGCATTGCGGATGGCCGAAGAGACCTTCGGGCTCCACTTGCCGTAGCCGACTCCGTTGACCTTCGCACCGAAGACGGTGTTGGTTCCACCCTTGACGGTGCCGGCCTTCGCGCCGGTGATCGCCGTGTAGACGGCGACGTCGACCTTCTTGAGCGCGCTCGTCATCACGTGGGTGCCGAGGTAGCCCTGATCGGCATCGACGCCGATCCCGAACAGGTTCTTCGAGCGTGCTGCGTCGAGGACGCCGAGACCGCACTGGCCGGCGACCTGGAACTCGACCGTCGAGCCCTGAGCGATCTGGTTCAGCGCCTTCTCCTTGCACTTCGCCTGTGCGACGAAATCCTGAGAGTAGTCGTTGAGGACCTTGATGCCCGGATCGGCCTTCTTCGCGCCGTACTGGTAGCCGGCGATGTACCGGTCGACCGGCGGGATCTTCAGGCCGCCGACGGAACCGACAGCAGTGCCTTGCGTCGCCTTGACGTACAGGCCCGCCGCGTAGCCCACGAGGTAGCCGGCTTCCTGCTCCTTGAAGAGGAGGCCCACGACGTTCTTCGGCTTGTGCTTCATCGATGTCACGTCGACGTCGACGATCGCGAACTTGTTGCTCTTGTACGAGGACGCAATCGCGTCCATCGCATCCGTCATCAGGAACCCGACGCCGATCGTGATGCCCGCGCCCGAGGCGACGCACGCCTTGAGATTCGGGATGTAGTCGGCGGGCGACTTCGACTGGATGACCTTGCCCTTGATGCCATGCTTCTGGGCCGTCTGGAGCCCGACGTATGCCAGGTGGTTGAACGACTTGTCGTTCAGGCCACCGATGTCGGTCACGAGACACGCCGAGAAGGTGGCCTTGTGTGCCGCTGACGCCGAGCTGCCGCGCATGGCAGCAAACGTGGACGCCAGAAGCACCGTCGCGATCGCCAGGACCGCGAGCGTGAGCACACGCTTCCTCACTAGATGAATCCTCCTCTTGTCATTCACGGGGGACGAACCGGGGGGAGCCTAACCTTCCCTACAGACGGAGAAACGGCCAACTTGTTTGGGAGCCCGGAAAGTCGGTCAGTCCGCGGCGACCGGAACCGTGCGTTCGAGCTCGTGCTCGGAGATCAGCACCTTCCGGGGCTTCGAGCCCTCGTACGGCGAGATGATCCCGCGGCGCTCCAGCATGTCGATCAGGCGACCGGCCCGGGTGTAGCCGACCCGCAGCCGACGCTGCAACAGGGACACGCTGGCCGTCTGCGCGGTCACGACGATCTCGATCGCCTTGTCGAGCAGCGGATCCTCGTCCGGGTCGAACTCGCCATCCTCGCCCTCGACGTCCTCGGCGAAGACGATCGGCGCCTCGAGGAAGCTCTCGTCCACGACCTGCTCCCGCTGCGCGCGTGCCTGCTCGACGATCAGGGCCACCTCGTCCTCGGTGACGTAGGCACCCTGCACACGCTGCAGGCGCGAGGTACCGAGCGGCTTGAAGAGCATGTCGCCCTGGCCGAGCAGGCTCTCGGCGCCGTTGCTGTCGAGGATCACGCGCGAGTCGGTCTGGGACGAGACCGCGAAGGCGATCCGCGACGGCACGTTCGCCTTGATCATGCCGGTGATCACATCGACCGACGGGCGCTGCGTGGCGAGCACGAGGTGGATGCCGACGGCGCGTGACTTCTGCGCGAGGCGGATGATCGAGTCCTCCACCTCCTGCGGGCACGTCATCATCAGGTCGGCGAGCTCGTCGATCACGACGAGCAGGTAGGGCAGCTCTTC
>JACDGR010000412.1 GCA_013821525.1 Actinomycetota bacterium | reverse complement strand
TCGCCTGCCCGGGCCGTGCAGCTCGCCGATCGGGCCGACTCCGTCGACCCGCTCTTGATCGAGCCGCTGTGGGCGAAGGCGGATGCGGCGGCGCTCCTCGGCGAGGACCAGCGCGCCTTCGACCTCTTCGTGCAGGCGACCGCTCGGCAGCCGAAGAATCCGCAGACCTGGTTGCAGGCAGGAGAGTTCGCCCTCAGGCATCAGTGCTGGCGACTCGCCTATACCTACCTCGAGCGCTACACGGAGCTCGATCCGCGCGCGCGGGCGGGCGACGGTGCGGACGACAAGGATCGCGCGCTGCGCCTCGTCAACGCGGGCCGCAACGCCTGCGGCAGCTAGGAGAGAAGAGAGCTAGCGCGCGCCGAGGAGCACTGCGAGCTGGCCGCCCTTCAGGGCAGCCGGCTTGAGCCCGTCGAGCGGGCCGACGACCTTGATCTTCATGTCCCGCGCGAGCCGGAGCGCGTCGCCGCGGAAGCCGGCCTTGTACATGACGACGGTCGTTGCGTAATCGGTGCGCTTCGCGTTCCCTGTCGCGGGGACGCGGTACCCGAGCGTCTGTAGCTTCGACGACTCGGCAGCCGCAGCGCCGGAGCGCCCGTTCCCGTTCAGGACGAAGACCTTGGTCTCGTCACGCGTCAGTCTCGGCAGCACGACCTTCGTGGTTGCCGCAGCAGCGGCGGCGATACGCTTCGCGGCAGGGGCTGCAGCGGCTGCTTCCGCGTGGTGCTGCATCGCGTGCGAGAGCGGCTTCGCGAGTAGGAGCACTCCGGCGCCGGCGAGCAGCACGAGCTCGACGGCGGCGACGAGGCTCGCGACGAGCGTTGCCGTCCGCCACGGGCGAATCAGCGCGTCGGGGGCGAGCATGCCGTCCTGGAGTGAGAGTGGCGCATCCACAGCGTCACCCGTTTCGCTACGCGCTGACGGCTTCCTTCGTCCACGTCCAGGTGCGGTCGAGACCTTCCTCAAGGCTCAGCTGCGGCGACCAGCCGAGCTCCCGTCTGATCAGTGAGCCGTCGAGCACGGAGCGGTGCACATCACCGAGGCGCGCTGCCTCGAGGCGCGGTGAAGCGTTCGCACCTGCCACCCGGGCACATACCTCGTGCAGCTTCGCGATCGAGATGTCCTCGCCCGTGCCCACGTTGAAAGGGCCGCCGGACCGGCCGACAGCGGCGAGCGCCGCGCCGACGATGTCGTCGACGTAGACGAAGTCGCGGCTGTGACTTCCGTCCCCGAAGATCACCGTCTCCTCACCCCGGGCCATGCGCTCGAGGAAGATTGCGACGACCCCACCCTCCAGGCCCGCGTCCTGGCGCGGCCCGTAGACGTTCCCGAAGCGGAGCGAGATATGCGATGTGCCGTGGATGCGGTTCCACCCGGCGAGGTACTCCTCGCCGCACTTCTTCGCGATTCCGTAGGGCGAGAGCGGCAGGAACGGCGTGCTCTCGTCAGCAGCAGCCGCGCACTCGCCGTAGCCGGCACCGCCGGAGGACGCGAAGATCACCTGCGCCCCCGTGGCAGCGGTGAGGACGTTGACCGTCCCGACGACGTTGACCGCAGCGTCGTACTCCGGACGCTGCATCGACGTCTGCACGTCAGCCTGTGCTGCAAGATGGAAGACCACGTCGGCGTCGAGTGCGAACGGCTCCCGAATGTCGTGCTCGACCAGAGTCGCGGCGGGATTGAGATTCCCCCGCTTGCCGGTCGCGAAGTTGTCGACGACCGTCACCTCGTGACCGCGCGCGATCAGCGCGTCGACGAGATTCGACCCGATGAAACCTGCGCCGCCTGTGACCGCCGCCCGCATCTCACCCGTAGATTACTGAGGGATGTTCGTGACTTTTGAAGGCCTCGATGGCTCGGGTAAGAGCACGCAGGTCGATCTCCTCGCCGGCTGGCTGCGTGGCCAGGGCCGCACAGTGCTCGCAACGCGCGAGCCGGGAGGCACGCCCGTCGGTGAGGCGGTGCGCGAGCTCGTGCTGCACGGCGACGAGCTCGCACCGTGGACGGAGGCTGCGCTCTTCGCTGCGGCGCGGGCCGAGCACGTCGAGCGGGCGATCCGGCCGGCGCTCGAGCGGGGCGAGGACGTGATCAGCGACCGCTACCTCGACTCGTCGGTCGCCTACCAGGGAATCGCGCGCGGCCTCGGCGAGGAGCGGGTGCTCGACCTCAACCTGGCGGTCACCCGCGGCCTCCTGCCGGACCGCACCTTCTTCGTCCTCGTCGACCCGGCGGAGGCTCGCAGTCGCGGGGGCGAATATCGCGACCGCATCGAACGCGAGACCGACGCCTTCATGCAGCGCGCGGACGAGGCATTTCGCGCACTCGCCTCGCACAACCCGGAACGCATCGTGACGCTCGCCGGCGACCGCTCGCCCGACCAGATCGCGGAGGAGGTCCGTGAACACGTTCGCACCCTCCTCTGAACATTCGAACGTCGAGCACGCGGAGGCGGCGCGCCTGCTCGACGCGGCAGTGCGCGAGGGGCCGTCGCACGCCTACCTCTTCCACGGCCCGCCCGGCGTCGGCAAGCGGGAGCTCGCTCGCGCGTTCGCGCGCACGCTCTTGCAGACCGAACGCGAGTTCCACCCGGATCTCTACGAGCTCGACGCGCTCGGCGAGATGATCCGTATCGACGCGATCCGCGAGATGCGCCGTGACCTGCACATGCGGCCGTTCGAGGCCGACCGCCGCGTGTATCTGATCCAGCGTGCCCACCTGCTGAACGAGGACGCGGCGGATGCGCTTCTGAAGGATCTCGAGGAGCCACCGCCCTACGCAGTGATCGTCCTGATCGCGGACGATCTCGGGTCGATTCCCGTCACGATCCGCTCGCGCTGCCAGCTCGTGCCGTTCCGGCGGCTTTCCGAGCGCGCCGTGCGCACGCTCGTCGATGCGCGCGCGCCGCACCTCGACGAGGACGCGCGGATCGCGCTTGCACGT
>JACDGR010000411.1 GCA_013821525.1 Actinomycetota bacterium | reverse complement strand
CCTCGTCGGCCTCCCCGAGAGCCGTGTCGACTGCCGCGACGCGGCTACGCGCACCCGAAGGGAGCACTACGACCTCGTCGCCGGCCTGCCAGACACCACCCGCGACTCGGCCGGCGTACCCACGGTAGTCGTGGTGCTCGTCCGCCATCGGCCGGATCACCCACTGCACCGGGAAGCGGCGATCGTCGAGGTTGCGGTCGGCAGCGAGCTCGAGCGTCTCGAGATGCTCGAGCAGCGTCGACCCCGTGTACCAGGGCATCGCATCAGTCTTGTCGACGACGTTGTCGCCCTTCAGGGCCGACACGGGGATCGCCGTCTCGTCGCGCAGCCCGAGCTGCGCAGTGAGCTGCGCGAGCTCGGCCGCAATCTCGTCGAAGCGCGCCTCGGAGAACTCGACGAGATCCATCTTGTTGACGGCGTAGACGACGTGGGGCGTCTCGAGGATCGACGTGATGTAGGAGTGCCTGCGGGTCTGTTCGATCACTCCCTTCCGTGCGTCGACGAGAATCACCGCGACATCAGCAGTCGACGCTCCCGTCACCATGTTGCGCGTGTACTGCACGTGACCCGGTGCGTCGGCGAGCTGGAAGCGACGCCGCGGTGTCACGAACGATCGGTAGGCGACGTCGATCGTGATTCCCTGCTCGCGCTCCGCACGCAGTCCGTCTGTGAGCAGCGCCAGGTCGACGTAGTCATGACCCCGGCGGCGGGATGCGGCTTCGATGTGCTCGAGCTGGTCGACGAGGATCTGCTTCGTGTCGTAGAGCAGCCGGCCGATCAGCGTCGACTTCCCGTCGTCCACCGATCCCGCGGTCACGAGGCGGAGCAGCTCCGTGTCGAGGAACGCTTCAGAGGTCGCCATCAGAAGTACCCCACACGCTTGCGGTCTTCCATCGCAGCTTCGCTGACACGGTCGTCGGCGCGCGTCTCGCCCCGCTCGGTGATGCGCGTCGCTGCGATCTCCGTCACGACCTCGTCGATCGACGCGGCGTTACTGACCACACCACCCGTGCACGTCATATCGCCGACCGTGCGAAAGCGCACCGTCGCCTTGAATGGCTCCTCGTCGGGGAAGCGCTCGACGAAGTCGGAAGCGGCGTACAGCATTCCGTCGCGCTTGAAGACCTCGCGCTCGTGCGCGAAATAGATCAGCGGGAGCTCGAGGTTCTCGCGCGCGATGTACTGCCACACGTCGAGCTCGGTCCAGTTCGAGATCGGGAAGACACGGATCTGCTCGCCCTTGCGAATCCGCGCGTTGTAGATGTCCCAGAGCTCCGGACGCTGCGCGCGCGGGTTCCACTGGCCGAAGTCGTCGCGGAAGCTGAAGATCCGCTCCTTGGCGCGGGCGCGCTCCTCGTCACGGCGCGCACCGCCCATCGCGGCGTCGAAGCCGTGCTCCTCGATCGCATCGAGGAGCGTCGTCGTCTGCAACTGGTTCCGCGAGGCGCGCGGGCCTGTCTGCTCGCTGACACGTCCGTTGTCGATCGACGCCTGCACGGATGCGACGACGAGCCGCTCGCCGAGCTCTGCGACGCGTCGGTCGCGGTACTCGACCACCTCGGGGAAGTTGTGCCCAGTGTCGACGTGCATCACCGGGAAGGGGAACCTGGCCGGCCTGAATGCTTTCTCTGCAAGGCGCAGCAGCACGATCGAGTCCTTGCCGCCCGAGAAGAGCAGCACGGGCCGCTCGCGCTCCGCGGCGACCTCGCGCATGATGTGGATCGCCTCGGACTCGAGCTCGTCGAGGTGAGAGAGCGTGCGGCGGGTTGACGACTGGCTCACGATGAGGGCTCCTCGACGTGCAAGCCGCACTCCGTCCGGTCGGTGCCGGCCCAACGGCCCTCGCGACCGGCCCCGCGCTGCGTCGAGTGGGTGTCGCCGATCGACTCGTACCCGTCGTCGTGCAGCGGGTTGTAGGGGAGCTCTCGCTCGCGGATGTATGCCCAGCAGCGCTCGTCGCTCCAGTCCGCGAGCGGATTGGCCTTCCACAGCTCGTGCGCCGTGTCCCAACCGAGCTTCGGCGCGTTCGCGCGCGTCGGAGACTGCTCCCGTCTGACGCCCGTGATCCAGGCGCCGAGACCGCCGAGAGCGCGCGCAAGCGGCTCCACCTTCGCGATTGCGAGGTAGAGGTCGGGCTCGCGGTCCCACAACTGCTCGCCGTGCGTCTCGGTGAGCTGGGCGGCGCTCGGCCCCTCGAACAGCTCCACCTTCGTCCCGTACCGCTGCTCGACCTGGCGCCAGAGCTCGTAGGTCTCCGGGAAGAGGTAGTGCGTGTCGATCGCGAACACGCGCGCGCTCGGATCGAGGGCGAACAGCATGTCGAGGAGAACCGTCTCCTCCTTCTGGAACGAGCACGCGAGCGCAACCTTGCCCGGGAAGCTCTCGAGGCAGAAGCGGAGCACATCCTCCGCGCTCATCGCTTCGACGACGGCCGGATCAGGTGGTGTGAATGTGGTCATGCAGCAGCACCTCCTTCAGGGTGTCGCCCCGCAGCCCGAGCCGCAACGTCTCGAGCGGGATCACTTCGTCGGGCGGAATGTTCCCAAGGTTCACGGACGGGCCGAACTGCTTCACGAACCACGCCTGGGCGGCCTTCGACGGCGCCTCGAAGATGATGTTTGCAGGCCCGACGACGTTCGCGATCTCGAGAATCAGCTCCGTGCGAATGCCGCCGCCTGCGTCGAAGATGCCGGCGGTGCCACCCTCGCGAGCTTCGGTGATCACCTTCCACGCACCGGCCCGGAGCTCGTCGTTCAGCCAGGTCGTCCACTCGGTCGCCGTGTACTCGACGGAAGAGTCTTTCGAGCCGACCTCGGAGAGCACGGTGAAGTCGCGCGCAAAGTCGGCGATCAGCTCGAGCTTGCGCTCGCGTGGGATGTCGACCGTGCCGTCGGAGATCTCGACGTGGGTCAAGCCGAGCTCGGTCAGCCAGCGCTTGTACTCCTCGAGC
>JACDGR010000410.1 GCA_013821525.1 Actinomycetota bacterium | reverse complement strand
TTTCGTTTTGCGCCCTGGCGATAGATCTCGAGCTGCACCTTGTCGCCGGGACGCTTCTGGGTCACGGCGTCGCGCAGGTCCTCGTAGGTGACCACCCTCGCGCCGTCGATGCCGACGATGATGTCGCCGCCGATCGCGTAGGAGAGCCCGTCGACGACGACCGGCGTCTGCCCGCCCTTGATGCCGGCCTGCTTGGCTCCGCTCTTCGACTGCACGGTCTGGACGATCAGACCCGCCTGAGTCGGCAGCTTGAACATGCGCGCGATCCGGGCCGTCACCTCGAGGGTGTTGATGCCGAGGAAGGCGTGGGCGACCTGACCCGTCTTGATCAGCTGTGCTGCAGCGTTCCGGACGGTGTTGATCGGCACGGCGAAGCCGATTCCGACGCTGCCCTGCTGGCCGGTGCTGCCGGTCGAGATCTGGGACGTGACGCCGACCACACGACCTGCAGCATCGATCAGCGGGCCGCCGGAGTTCCCATGGTTGATCGCCGCGTCGGTCTGGATCGCATGATCGATCGTCAGAGTGTTGGGCGCTTCGATCTGGCGCTGCAGCGCGCTCACGACGCCAGTCGTCAGCGTGCGCGTGAAGCCAAAGGGATTGCCGATCGCATAGACCGGGTCGCCGACGACGACTGCGTCCGAGTTGCCGAGAGCGAGCGGCGTCAGCGCGCGCGCGTGCGCGTCGACCTTCAACACCGCGATGTCGGTCGAGGGATCCGTTCCGACGATCGTCGCGACGAGCTGATCCTGACCCGAGAAGGCCACCTGCACCTTCGTCGCGCCCTGGACGACGTGATAGTTGGTGATGATGTGGCCGACCTTGTCGATCACGAAGCCCGAGCCGAGGGCGTCGCCCTGCGCGACGGTGGCCGTCACCTGCACGACGCCCGACGCGTCCCGCTTGTAGACCTGCTCCGGCGTCAGACCCTTCGTCGGCGCGGGCTGCAGGGTGACAGTGCCGAGACCCCCGCCCTGCGCAAGCGGGCTGACCTGCGAGATCGTCGTCGTGCTGCCGAGCTTGCCCATCAGCGCGGCGATCCCAAGCGCGAGTGCGCCGCCGACAGCGGCAACGAAGAGGAGCTCGGCCAACCGGACGGCTGAGGTGCGCGTGCGACCCACGCCCTCGTTATAACCGGGGTCCATGTGCAACCGCGTCTTCCGCGATTAATCGGGCGTTAAGGCCCGTGAAAGACCAGTTTTTGCTCGACCCGAGCGTCGTCTTCCTGAATCACGGGTCCTTTGGCGCCTGCCCACGGCCCGTCTTCGAGGCGTACCAGGCGTTTCAGCGCGAGCTCGAACGGCAGCCCGTGGAGTTCCTCGCGCTCGAGCGTGAGCTCCCGGTCCTCCTCGACCGAGCGCGAATCGCACTCGCGGAGTACGTGGGCGCACCGCCAGACGATCTGGCGTTCGCCACGAACACGAGCTCGGCGCTCAATGCAGTCATCCGCTCGCTCGACCTGCGCGCGGGCGACGAGGTGCTGCTCGGCGACGCGGAGTACGGCGGCATGGAGTTGCTCTGGGAGTACGTCGCGCGGCGCACCGGAGCGACGATCACGCGCGCGCCCTTCGACGAGCTCGCGCCCGGCGAGCGGACTCGCATCATCTTCTGCTCACACATCGAATGGATCAGCGGGCGGGTCAACGACGTTGCCTCGCTCTGTGAGCGGGCGCGAGCAGCGGGTGCGCTCTCGATCGTCGACGGTGCGCATGCGCCAGGCCAGATCCCGCTCGACCTGCAGAGCCTCGGCGCCGACGTGTACGCGGGTAATTGCCACAAGTGGCTGTGTGCTCCAAAGGGATCGGCCTTCCTCTACGCCCGGCCTGCGGCGCAGCAGCTGATCGATCCGCTCGTCGTCTCGTGGGACTGGGTCGAAGGCGCGGCGTTCCACGAGCTCCACCGCTGGCAGGGGACACGCGACCCGTCCGCGTTTCTCGCGGTGCCAACGGCGATCGACTTCCAGGCAGCGCACGACTGGCCCACGATCCAGGCGCGCTGCCATCGCCTGCTCGAGCGCGTGCGCGACGGGATCGGGCTCGAGCCGCTGACCGACGCCTTCGTCCAGATGCTCGGGTTCCGGCTGCCCGTCACGGACGGCCTCGCCTTCAAGCGCGACCTGTACACGCGCCATCGCATCGAGGTGCCGGTCGTCGAGACGCGGGACGGCTGGACGCTCCGTGTGTCGATTCAGGCCTACAACGACGAGGGCGACGTTGACGCACTGCTCGCCGCACTTCCCTGAGCTACGGTCACACCATGCAGGACGACGACGCGACCAGCTTCCCCGACGTGCTCGCCGCGAACGCTGCGTACGCGAACGGCTTCGGGCTCGGTGGCCTCGCTCCGCGCGCGGCACGCGGCCTTGCGATCGTCACGTGTATGGACTCGCGCATCGAGCCGCTTGCGATGCTCGGCCTGGCGCCCGGTGACGCGAAGATCCTGCGCAACGCGGGCGCTCGCGTCACGGAGGACGTCCTTCGCTCGCTCGTGCTCGCGAGCTACCTGCTCGGCGTCGACCGCGCGATGGTGATCGCGCACACGAACTGCCGGATGGCGGAGGGCGACGAGAGCGACGTGCACGACGCGGTGCGCGATGCGGGCGGGCCCGACACGCGCAGCCTCACCTTCCTCGTCTCGGGCGACCAGAACGGAACGGTGCGAGAAGACGTGCAGCGCGTGCGCTCGTGGCCGTACCTGACCGGGCTCGAGGTCGGCGGCTTCCTCTACGACGTCGACAGCGGCCGGATCACGCAGCTCTGCTGATCGGCGCAAGCCCGCGAACGCCGCACGCGACCCGGGCGAATTTGCGGGGGTGAGCGCCAGCCGCCACATCCGGGGGAAGCCGTACCCCCGAAACCCCGTCTACAATCCGTTTCTATGACGGCAGTGGCAGCAGGCGGACGGCGATACCTCCCGCGCGGTTGGTCGGATCTCGGCCGCCAGCTCGGGATC
>JACDGR010000044.1 GCA_013821525.1 Actinomycetota bacterium | reverse complement strand
CACCGCGAGCGCGCCGCCGCCCTGCCACACTGGCTCAACCACTACAACCGGACACGGCCACACAGCTCACTCGGAGGACAACCCCCGATCAGCCGCGTTCACAACGTACGTGGGCAGGACAGCTAGCTGCTTGTCGCAGATCCGGCGATCCGAATCCGCGGCACGAGCGAAGAACCGTCACGCGGTCCGGTGTCCTGCTGGGGGCCGGCGCCGGGCCGCAGCATCATCTCAAGCCGGAGCAGCTAGTCGTACCAGAGGTAGATGAGTGCGACGAGCGTTGTGCCGCCGAAGAGCACCCAGAAGAGCCCGAAGAGCGCCCAGCCCCACACCATGTTCTTCCGCGCGATCTCACGCTCACGCACGGACGGATCGACGAACGTCTCGGGCGTTGGCGGTTCGGGGAGCGGCTCAGCCATTCGCTACCCCCATCAGATCGACACGTCCACGGCCATCGCGACGAAGAGCAGCGCGAGGTAGAGGAGCGAGTAGTGAAAGAGCCGCACCGCGGCGACGCGTTCGAGGGAGCGGCGCAGCTCGAGCGCATACCAGGCGAAGATCGCACCGAGCACCGCAGCCGACAACGCGTAGGCGAGGCCGAAGACACCGAACGCCACCGGCGCCAGCGTGACTGCGATCAGCACCACCGTGTATCGCACGATCTGCCGCGCCGTCTCCTCGTCCCCGCGCGTCACCGGCAGCATCGGCACACCGGCTCGGGCGTAGTGCTCCTTGATCATCAGCGCGAGCGCCCAGAAGTGCGGCGGCGTCCACACGAACACGACGACGAACATCACGAGCGCCGCCCAGCCGAGGTGGCCCGATGCACTCGCATAGCCGACGAGCGGCGGAACCGCGCCCGCGGCGCCGCCGATCACGATGTTCTGCGCGGTCGAGCGCTTCAACCAGCGGGTGTAGACGAGCACGTAGAAGAGGTTCCCACCGAGCGCGAGTAGCGCCGTCGGCAGGTTGACGAGGGAGTCGAGCAGGACGAACGAGAACGCCGACAGCGCGAGCCCGAACTCGAGCGCCTGCGCAGCCGGGACGCGCCCCGAGGCAACCGGCCGCTGTTCCGTCCGCGAGCCCATCAGCTTGTCGATGTCGCGATCGAGGTAATGGTTGAGTGCTGACGCGCCGCCGCACGCGAGTGCAAGTCCGGCCAGCATCAGTGCAAAGACGCTCCACGAGGGGAGCCCGTCCGCACCGACGAACGCCCCGGCCCCTCCCGTCAGGAGAAGCAGCGACATGATGCGCGGCTTCGTCAGCGTGACGTAGTCGCGCAGCGGGCCCTGCCGGACTTCAGAGCCGCTGAACGCACCGGCGGCGACGAGCACTGTCGCCGCGAACGCGAGCGAGGCGAACACGAGATGCACCGTGCGTCCTGTGAGGAGGGCGGCGAGCCCGAAGAGAACGAGCGCCGTCAGGGCTGCCGGAAGCTGCTTGCGCGCCGTCACCCACGCCGTCGCTGCGAGCGCTGCGAGCGGAGGCAGCGCCACCGCGGCGAGCACGCGGTGCGCGGTTCCCCAGCCGGCCGCTCCCGAGACGACCGCGAGGCCCGTTCCGAGCACCGCGGCCACCGCGGTCACGCGCGCCCAGAATCCCATCACGCGCCTCTCGTCTCGGCGAGGCGCCGGCGCAGATCACGGAGAGGCCGGGCGCTCGTCACGTACGGGACCTTGTCGAAGTTCCATTCAGGCGGCGGCGACGTCGTGTACCACTCGAGCGTGTCTGCGACCCACGGGTCGTTGCCTGCGCGTGCGCCGGTGCGCGTCGTCTTCACCACGTTGACGACGAACACGAGCATCCCGAGCGCCATGATCGCCGATCCGACCGAGGAGATCATGTTGTAGACCTCCCAGATCCCGCCCGGGTGGTAGGTGTAGACGCGACGGGGCATGCCGAGCATGCCGAGGAAGTGCTGCGGCATGAACGTGAAGTTGAAGCCCCAGAAGACGAGCCAGAAATGCAGCTTGCCAAGACGCTCGTCGAGCATCCGCCCGAACATCTTCGGCCACCAGTAATAGAGGCTGCCGAAGATCCCGAAGATCGAGCCGCCGAAGAGCACGTAGTGCAGATGCGCGACGACGTAGTAGGTGTCGGTGACCGCCCAGTCGACCGGGAACGACGCGAGGAAGATGCCCGAGATCCCGCCGATCGTGAAGACGCCGATGAAACCGAGACACCACAACATCGGCGTGTCGAACGAGATGTTGCCGCGCCACAGCGTCGCGAGCCAGTTGAAGATCTTCACGCCCGTCGGGATCGCGATGATCATCGAGCTGACCATGAAGAAGATGTCGAGCCCGATCGGGAGGCCGACGGCGAACATGTGGTGCGCCCACACGAGCAGCGAGTAGAACGCGATGCCGACCGTGGACAGCGCCACCGCCTTGTACCCGAAGATCGGCTTGCGCGAGAACACCGGGAGGATCTCCGAGACGATCCCCATCGCGGGCAGGATCATGATGTAGACCTCGGGATGCCCGAAGAACCAGAAGACGTGCTGGTAGAGGATCGGGCTGCCTCCGTGCGCGGGATCGAAGAAGTGCGTTCCGGCCTGCCGGTCGAGCAGCATCAGCGTCAGGCCGGCCGACAGCGTCGGCAGCACGATGATCAGCAGCCACGCGTAGGTGACCATCGCCCACACGAAGAGCGGGATCCGCATCCACGACATGCCGGGCGTGCGCATGTTGTGCACGGTCACGACGATGTTGATCGCGCCGACGAGCGATGAGATCGAAAGGATGTGCAGGCTGAGGATCCAGAGATCCTGGCCGCTACCGGGAGAATGCAGAGTCGACAGCGGCACGTAGGACGTCCAGCCCGACTTGCCCGCGCCGTCGCTCGCGAAGAAGCTGAGCATCAGCACGATCCCGCCGAGCAGGTACAACCAGTAGGAGAGTGCGTTCAGGCGCGGGAACGCCATGTCACGTGCGCCGATCATCAGCGGCACGAGGAAGTTGCCGAAGCCCGCCAGGATCGGGACGACGACGAGGAAGATCATCGTCGTGCCGTGAATCGTCAGCACCTCGTTGTAGGAGCCCTTCGTCAGCAGGTGCTCGTTCGGCGTCGCCAGCTGGGCGCGCATCATCAGCGCGAGAATGCCGCCGATCACGAAGAAGACGAGCGCCGTGACGATGTAGAGGATCCCGATGCGCTTGTGGTCGACCGTCGTCAGCCACGACGTCACCTTGCCGCGGCGCCAGTCGGCGCGGTAGGGCTGGATCGACTCGACGTTGACCGCCACTACGAACCTCCCTTTGCCACGAACTGCTTCGTATAGCTAATGAGCGCGTCGATCTGAGCGCCGCTCCAGTTCTTGCCGACGGGCGGCATCTGCCCCTGCCCGTTGCGCAGCAGCACCTCGAGCCCCTTCCGCTGTGCGAGCAGCGAGTTGTTCCTGAGCGCCGGCCCGATGTACTTCGAGCCCAGCCGGTGACACTTCTGGCAGACGCCTGTCCACTCCTCGCGACCGAGGTCGTATGTGCCGGCCGCGCTCTTGCGTTTGCTGAGGAACGCGTCGTACTGCGTGCGCGGAACGACGTGAACGGTCGCGTCCATCAGTGCGTGCTGGATGCCGCACAGCTCCGCGCAGCGCGCGACATAGTCGGCGGCCGGGGCCTTGAACCACGTCTTGTTCGTGTGCCCGGGGATGGCGTCGTACTTGCCGCCGAAGTCGGGCACCCACCACGAGTGGTTGACGTCGTAGTCGTACCCGACGACCTCCTCGTTCACGACTTGGTCGGCCGGCGCAACGAGCCGGTCGATCGAGATCGCACCGTTCGGATACCGGAACAGCCAGTAGAACTGGTGGCCCTCGACGGTGACGGTCGTCTGGTCGGCTGCAGCCGCCTTCGGCGCGTTGGCGATCCCCGGGAGCTTCACGAGCAGGAACGCGCCGATCGCTGCGAGCACCACGACGGGCAACACCGTCCAGATGATCTCGAGCCGCCCGGAGCCGTGGATCTGCGGCCCCTCGGCCGTTCTCGGGCGCTTGCCGCGCCGGTACTTGATGATGAACGCGATCAGCACGCCTTCGACGCCGACAAGGATGATCCCGGTGAAGATCAAGATGAAGACGTAGACCTGGTGGATGCGGTGCGCGTTCGGCGAGTGAGCCTCGCCCGGCAGCAGTCCTCCGTTGCCCGCGTACGCGACGGCGGTCGTCGCCGCGAGGGCGACGAGCGTCGTGACAAGCGTGACTATTGCAGTCCGGCGCACCCCGGCTGGCATCGTATAGAGCGTGGAAGCACCCGGCCCTGACGACCAGAGCATCGTCGACCTCCCGCCCGGGGTCGATGGCCCGTTCGAGCTCTTCGTGAACGGCGTCCGCCAGCAGCCAGGCACCGACTTCGACCAGGTTGGCCGCTCGCTCGTCTTTCGCCGCCGCCTGGCGCGCGAAGGGCGGCTCGGGTTCTGGCGCTGGTCGTCGATCTTCTTCGGCGTCGCCGGGAGCTACAAGAAGAACGACACGGTCGATCTCGTCTACTCGGTCGGCGCGCGGCGGGTCGTCGCGCCCCTGACGCCTCGCGCCCAGGATGCAGACGCGAGCCGCCCGGCCTAGACCGCCTCGAAACCGGCTCCACGACCCGCTCCTCCCTCGTTCGGGTGAGCATCGCT
Organism: Actinomycetota bacterium; assembly: GCA_013821525.1. Lineage (GTDB taxonomy): Bacteria > Actinomycetota > Thermoleophilia > Gaiellales > Gaiellaceae > PALSA-600. The sequence continues at coordinate 9,699 of JACDGR010000044.1, read as the reverse complement.
GGTAGCTTCCAGCCCGGTTTGGCGAGCGTCGAGCAAGCGCGCAGGCCTCGCGTCGGCCTGCTCCAGGCCGGCGTGTCGCTCGCTGCTCTGGCGGGCGTCGTCTGGTGGGCGACACGGCAGCGCGCGCCACAGCTCTCTCTCGACGCGGGTGCGGTCGGCGAGTTGATCGGGGCTCTCTGCATCTATGCCGCTGCAACGCTGCTGCGCGCAGAGCGATGGCATCGGATCCTGCACCGGTCAGACCTTGACCGCGGACGGGCCGAGAGCTACCGCCTGACCCTTGTCGGCTACATGGGGAACAACACGCTGCCGGCCCGCGCCGGAGATCTGATGCGCGTGGTGCTGCTGCGCGGCCGGCGTCGGGAGGTGCTCGGAACGGTCGTCGCCGAACGTCTGCTCGACGTTTGCGCACTGGCGCTGCTGTTCGGTGTCGTCGTGGTCGCACGCGGGCTCGGCTTGGGGCCGCTGCCGTACGTCGTTGCGGCACTGGCCGTGCTCGCGGTGCTCGCATTGCTCTTTGCGCGCCTGCGCGGGCTCGCGCGCCTCCGCACGTGGGCGCAACCGCTCGCCGTCTCGATCCGCGAGCTCAGGAGCGCGCACGGTGCGGGGCTCCTTTCGTTCTCGGTGCTCCTGTGGCTGCTCGAAGCTGCGGTGTACTTGACGGTCGGGAAGGCGGTCGGCATCGAGCTGGGCATCACGGGTGCGCTGTACGTGATGGCGTTGACGAACCTCTCTGCGTTGATCCCTGCGGCACCGGGCTACGTCGGCACATACGACGCCGCGGTGCTCCTCGCGCTGCGCTCGCTCGGTCAACCCGCGCTCGGTTACCTGCTGGTGCTGCGGTTCGTGCTCTTTGTGCCGATCACCGTCGCAGGGTTCGCGATATTCCTCGGGCGCTACACGCGGAGACCCGTGTGACTACTGCCCGCGCGGGCGCGCTGCGCAGCCGCGCGTTGCGGTCGCGGGCTGCCGACTGGGAGCGCCTGTTCGACCGCCGGGGGGCGGTCATCGTGACCGTCGGCGCGCTGACGCTGCTTTCGCTGCTCCTGCGTTCGATGCATCTGAACTCGGGCTTCTGGATCGACGAGGGGATCTCCGTCGGTGTGGCGCACCATCACTGGACCTCGATCCCGAACGTGCTGCGCCAGGACGGCTCGCCGCCTGGCTACTACATGCTCCTCGGACTGTGGATCCGCGTGTTCGGGGACAGCGAAGCGGCAACGCACACCCTGTCGCTGATCTTTGTGATCGCGACGATCCCGCTCTCCTACGCAACCGGGAAGAGCCTTCACGACCGAAGGACAGGGCTCGTCTGCGCACTGCTCGTCGCCTTCACGCCGTACCTCACGTACTACGGCCAGGAGACGCGGATGTATGCGCTCGAGGGTTTTCTGTCGATGTTCGCGACCCTCGCCTACGTGAACGGCGTGCTCCGCGAGCGTCGCGTGTGGGCAGCCGCGCTCGTGCCGACGCTCGCGCTGATGGTCTATGCCCACAACTGGGGGCTCTTCTTCTGCCTCGCGCTCCTCGCTGCGACGCTGGCATACGGACGCGACCACCTGCGCACGTTCGGCGTCGTGACGATCGGCGTGGCGATTCTCTACCTGCCTTGGATCCCGACCGTGCTCTCACAGGCCAAGCACACCGGCGCACCGTGGTCGACCGTCCCGAGCTTCCATGAGCTCTTCACCGCCGCCGGGACGGTGCTCGGGGGCGACGCACCACTCGTCGCGTTCGTCGTGACCGCTGCAGCGGGGCTCGTCTCCTCCGCGCGCCGCCTCGAGCGCTCGCTCGCGGCGATCGTGATCGTCGCCGTGTTCAGCGCCTGGATCGTCTCGCAGGTCTCGCCGGCGTGGACGACGCGGTACTTCGGGGTGATCCTCGGCCCGGCGGTAGTGCTCGCCGCGGCCGCGATCGTGCGCGCCGGCAGGCTCGGCGCCGTCGCGCTCGTCGCGGTGCTCTTCCTGTGGTGGGGCTACTCGGTCAAGGACGACAAGGAGAACGCCCGGGCGATCACGGCCGAGGTCGCGCAGTACATCCATCCAGGCGAGCTCGTGATCTCGACCCATCCCGAGCAGGTGCCGGTGCTCCGGTACTACCTCGGGAGCGGGCTCCGCTGGGCGACCACCCTTGGCCCCGTCGAGGATCCCCAGGTCTTCGACTGGCGGGACGCCGTCGACCGGCTGACCGCGGCTCAACCCGCACCCACGCTCGATTCGCTGCTGCGGACGGTGCCGCCGGGACGGGAGTTCGTCGTCGTTGCGCCCGTCTTTCGCGACTATCGCGCCTGGAAGGCGCCGTGGACGCGGCTCGTCTGGCGGCGGTCTCGCGCCTGGACGCGTCTCCTCGAGAGCAACCCCCGCTTTCATCTCGAGCATCACGTCGTGACGGACGAGATCGCCGTCAAGCACAACTACTTCAAGCCCGTGCAGGCCTTCGTGTATCGGCGCCTTCGCTAGGGTACGCGTCGGCTACGGCACCCGCCGGCCGACTCCATGGCGACCGAGAATCTTCCCACGACGATCGTCCTCGGCGGCGGCCCAGCAGGCCTGACCGCGGGGTACCTGCTGGGCAAGGCGGGCCGCGACGTTGTCGTGCTCGAGGCCGAGGATCAGGTCGGGGGGCTTGCGAAGACCGTCGAGGTCGACGGTTACCGCTTCGATCTCGGCGGCCATCGCTTCTTCACGAAGTCGATCGAGGTGGACACGTTGTGGCACGAGGTGCTCGGCGAGGAGTTCCTATTGCGCCCTCGCATGTCCCGCATCTACTGGAACAAGAAGTACCTCGACTACCCGCTCCGCGGCGGGGATGTGATCAAGAAGCTCGGCCCGATCGAGTTGACGCGCTGCACGGTCTCGTACCTGCGTGCGGCCTTGAAGCGCGGCAAGGTCGACGCTTCGCTCGAGGACTGGGTCACGAACCGGTTCGGCAAGCGTCTGTACGAGTTGTTCTTCAAGTCGTACAACGAGAAGGTCTGGGGTGTCCCGCCGAGTGAGATCCGAGCCGAATGGGCGGCGCAGCGCATCAAGGGCCTGTCGTTCTTCTCCGCCGCGAAGGCGGCGTTCGTCGGCAACAAGGGAAACAAGGTCAAGAGCCTCATCTCCGAGTTCAACTACCCACGCTTCGGCCCGGGCCAGATGTGGGACGCGATGACCGCGGCGATCGAGGAGCAAGGTGGCGACGTGCGGCTCGATACCCCGGTCGAGCGCATTCAGATCAAGGACGGCCGCATCGTCGCGATCGTCAGCGGCGGCGAGACAATCCAGACCCCCGGCGAGGTGATCTCCTCGCTGCCGCTCCGCAACGTCGTCGAGATGGCGAGCCCGCCTGCGCCGCAAGGGGTGATCGATGCGGCGCGCGGCCTGCGCTATCGCGACTTCCTGACCGTTGCACTCGTCGTCGACGGCGAGGATCTCTTCCCCGACAACTGGATCTACATCCATGAGCCAGGGGTGCGCGTCGGCCGCATTCAGAACTTCCGCTCCTGGTCACCGTGGATGGTCCCGGATCCGGAGAAGTCATGCGTCGGGCTCGAGTACTTCTGCTTCGCCGGCGATGACCTGTGGACGATGTCGGACGACGATCTGGTCGCTCTCGCCTCGCGAGAACTCGAACAGCTCGGACTGACCGCCCAGTCGAAGGTGGAGCGCGGATTCGCGATTCGCGTTCCGAAGGCGTACCCGATCTACGACGGTGACTACGCGGAGCGCGTTGCGACGATTCGCGCGTGGCTCGACGGAATCGTGAACCTGCAGCAGGTCGGGCGCAACGGCTTGCATCGCTACAACAACTCCGACCACTCGATGCTGACGGCGATGCGCGCCGTCGACAACCTCCTTGCAGGCGCCCATCACGACATCTGGGAGGTCAACGTCGAGAGCGTCTACCACGAGACCGACGTCGCTGACGAACACCCGTACCGGGCTGCACCCGAGACTCCCGAGAACCACGCGCTCGCCGCATCCCCCGATTAGCTGCAGCCACTGACCAGGCGACTCCTTCTTCCCGTCGCCACGCTCGCGGCGGCTGTCCTCGTCGTCGGCGTCTCGGTCCAGCTCGTCTGGTGGTCGCCGCTGAACGTCGACGAGGAACTGACGCTGCGCCTCGCCCAGTTCTCGTTTCACAACATCTTCCACATCGTCTCGACGCAGCGCGGGGGCGGCCCGATCCATTTCTGGCTCGAGCATTTTCTCCAGGGGTGGTGGCCCGGACTCGGAGCCTTGCGCATCCCGTCGCTCGTGTTCTTCTGCCTTGCGCTGCCAGCAGTCGCGCTCGTCGTGCGCGAATTGGTTGGCGACGAGGGCGCTGCCGGAGCGGTGCTGCTGCTGGCCGCTTCGCCGATCCCAGTGCTCTACGCGACGTTCGGGCGTCCGCACACATTGCTCTTCGCGTGGCTGATGTGGGGCACCTTTCTCGCCCTGCGCGCTGCGCGCAGCGGAAGCACGCGATGGTGGATCTTCGCCGGAGCGTTCCTCGGCCTCGCCGTGTTCGTGCATCCGACCGCACCGCTCTACGCGATCACCGTCGGAGCCGCTTCGCTCGTCTACGCGCCAAGGCCCGTGCGCACGCTCGTCCGCGAGGCGTGGCCCGGCGCGTTCGCGCTCCTCATTGCCTTCGTGCCCTACTACCTCCGCACGCTGCACGTGCTCGGCGACCGGTACGGCGTCGGGACGGCGAAGGCAGGTGGTCGTACCTTCTCCGGCCGGCCGGTCTGGGAGGACGCGCTGCACTTCCTCGCTCCCGGCAGGCACGACATCAACTACTTCACTGCATTCGCAGTCGTCGGCGCAGCCGCGCTCGTCGTCGCGCACCGCAGCAGGGTGCTTGCGTTTTGCGCGGTTACCGTTGCGGGTCCTGTGCTGTTCTTCTCATTCGTCCCGGCCAACGGCGACTCGGCGTTGTTCTTCGACCGGTACATGATCCCCGCGACGCCGGCATTCCTCGCGGTCGTCTGCGCCGGTTGCCTGGCGATCGCGCGCTGGTCTGACGGTCTGCGGCTGCTTGTCTTCGGAATCCTCGTTGCGGGCCTGCTCGGGATCGAGTTGCGGTACGACAACGGCTTGCGAGACGGCCAGCAGCGCATCGGGCTCGAACGCGTCACGGGCGCCGTCGCCGCAGGCCCACGAGGTGCGGTGCTGTTCGGGTCGACCGGGACGAGCGGCGCGTCCTTCTCGTCCTTCGATTACGGGCATCCGGCGAACCTCCTCGACCGTTACGTTGCGCTCCGGGTGGGATCGCTCGACTACGTCGACGATGACTCATGCGAGCGCGCGCTCGCCTTCATCCAGGGCTCCCCGTCGCCGCGCACGGGTGAATGGCTCTTTTATGCCGCAGCGCCGGAGGAGGTCGCCTCGGGTCGAGAGGCGCTCGCCCGTGTGAGCGGCGCCCGCTCCGAGCAGGTCGGATCGGGCTACTTCCTCGCCCGGTCTGCCCGGCCGCTGCCGCCGCGCTCGCTGGTCGCGCTCGGGCAGAGCCTGCGCCTTGCGTGGCGGTCTGCGGTTCCGCTCAACCGCCGGGTCAACGAGCTTCTGCAGGCCGACCGCCAATTGCTGCGTCGGCCCCCCGTGTGCACGCCCTACGGCGAGCTCGGCGACCCTGCAATCTCGCCGCACTGGCCACCGGTGAAGACGACCCATCAGTAGGAAACGCGTATGAAAGGGTGTTTACCGAATGCAACAACCCGGAACGGGGATGCCGAGAATGGCTGCGAGTGACGAAGATCGAGCTGTGACCGAAACAGTCCTCATCGTCGACGACCAAGAGGTCGTCCGCGACGTCATCCGGATCTCTCTCGAGAGCGCCGGTTACACCGTGCTCGACGCGGCAACGCCGCTCGAGGCGATCGAGATCGTCCGGGACGGTGAGGAGATCGACCTGCTGATCACCGATGTCGTGATGCCCGAGATGGACGCCTTCGAGCTCGTCGAGCGGATCACCTCCGAGCTGCCGAACCTGCCGGTCCTCTACACGTCCGGTTACACGGACGCGGGCGCAGAGGGTCCGTTCATCCAGAAGCCCTTCACTCCCGCGCAGCTGATCGAGAAGGTCGGCGCGGTTCTCGCCGGCACTCCTGCGCGTCTCGCATAACCTCCAGGTAGATGGGGGGCTACGAACGCAAGTGGGCGTTCGTCACTTCGCACGCGGTTGTGCTGATCGAGGTCGCTCGTGACCCCGCGGCAACGGTGCGCGAGCTTGCGGAGCGATCGAAGCTGACAGAGAGGCAGACGCACCGCGTTCTCGGCGACCTGGTCGTCGAGGGGTACCTCTCACGGGAGCGGGTCGGTCGTCGGAACCGCTATCGCATCAACGAAGCCCAGCCGCTGCGCCATCCGGCGGTCGCCGAGCACCGCATCGGCGAGCTGCTCGCTGCGCTCGCGCCGTAAGCCTCTGCGGCGTCTCCTATGCCGCGATGCGGTGACCGTCGAGCAGCGAGCGCACGCTGCGGGCGAGGTCGTCCCGGCTGAACGGCTTCTGCAAGAACGACGCGTCCGAGGTGACGAGCGCCTCCTGGTCGTAACCCGAGATGAACAGCACGTATCGTGCGTCGAGCTCGCGTGAGAGCCGCACGCCGTCGGTCTCGGGCATCACGACGTCGGTGACGAGGACGTCCCACGATGCGTCCAATGCGCGCGCCTCGCGTGCGGATGCCGCGACCGTGACGTTATACCCCTGCTGGCGGAGCATCTGCGCGAGCAGCTCTCGCACGACCTTCTCGTCGTCGACGATCAGGATGCGCTCGCCGCCCAGCTGCACCGGCGGTTCGATCGCCGCCACCGGCTCGGCCGGCTTCTCGCACACGGGCAGGCGAACCGAGAAGGCGGCGCCGAGGCCCGGCTCGGAGCGCACCGAGATCGTGCCGCCGCTCTGGGCGACGATGCCGTAGACGGTCGAGAGGCCGAGGCCGGTTCCCTGGCCGATGTCCTTCGTCGTGAAGAACGGCTCGAAGATCCGCCCTCGCGTCTCCTCGTCCATCCCGACGCCCGTGTCGACCACTTCCAGGACGACGTGCGCGGCGTCGTTGCGCGTTACGACCTTGATCGTTCCGCGACCGTCCATGGCGTCGCGTGCGTTGACCGCGAGATTCAGGAGCACCTGGCCGATCTGGCTCGGGTCAGCCTCGACGAGCCTGAGTGACGGCTCGAGGTCGAGCACCACGCGAACTTCGGCGCCGATCACGCGCTTCAGGATCGACTCGATCTCCCGGACGGAGTTGTTGATGTCGATCACGCGAGGCTGCAGCACCTGGCGGCGGCTGAAGGCGAGCAGCTGCTGCGTCAGTGCGGCGGCCCGCTCGCCTGCAGCGCGGATCTCGGTGGCAAACCGCTTCTGCCGCTCGTCGGTGAGCGTGTCGGAGAGGAACTCCGAGTACCCGTTGATCGCGAGCAGCAGGTTGTTGAAGTCGTGTGCGACGCCTCCTGCGAGCCGCCCGATCGCGTCCATCTTCTGCGACTGTCGCAGTTGCTCGGAGGTCTCCTCGAGCGCGAGCTCTGCGGTGCGTCGTGCGGCGCGGTGCCGTTCCAGCGAGACGACCATCCGCTGGATCAAAGGGAAGAGCGCGACCCACATCCCGAGCAACGCGAGCAGCAGCAGCACCGCGAACGACCTGATCTCCTGTGCCACGGGTGCGTACGACTGATAGATCTCGAGGACCGCAGTGGGCTTCGCCTGACCTGGCAGCGCGAGCGGGACATACACCTCGAGCGCCTTCACGTTGGCGCCCGTTCCGCCTTCGTGGTTGATGCGAGAGACGTCCCGCACGACCTTTCCCCCGAGGACCGTGTGGATCTCCTCCATGTCGTCGGCGTGGGACCTGATCAGCGAGTGGAGGTCGGAATAGGTTACGAGCCCGTCCGGGCGGTAGAGCTTTGCGCGCAGCCCGCCGTCGATCAGGACGCGCGTCCTGAACAAGCGGTCGAGGCGCACCAGTTCGGCGCCGGTGACGGGCGCGCGCAGGTTCGCCGCGGTCAACTCCTCGCGCAAGATCGCCTTGGCTATGAACCGCGCATGCACGGCCACGTTTCGTTGGGCCTGCGCGTCCTCCTGGTGGTGGATCGACCAGAGGAGAGCCCCGCCGACCGCCGCGATGACTGCGGCGCTCGCCGCGGCGAAGCGCAGGTAGAGACGGGCGGATTGAGACATCGGAGTTACTTGTGGCTATCGGCGCGTAGCGCGCCCGCGCGTACCCCACAAGGGGGATCCTGGTTCACCGGCTACGTGGTCAGCTGAGACCGGCCTCGCGGAGCGGACGCCGTCCCCAGGCGTAGCTCCGGGCGTACCAGCCCGCAAACGGCAGCAGGGTGACGCCGTTGTCGCTCGACTGGACGAACCAGCCGTTCCCGAGGTACAGGCCCGCGTGGTCGACCGTGGCGGGGCTCGACGAGGGCCCGCTTGCGCCGAAGAACATCACGTCTGCCGGTTGGAGCTGCGCCGCGGGAACACGGGCTGAGCGCGGCACCTCACCGCTCATCTGATAGGTGGTGCGACCCCGCAGGACGCTTGCGAGCCGGCCCTCCTCCGCATAGGGGGTGAGCTTGACGACGCGCCAGACGAGACCCGAGCAATCGAAGCCGCCTGCGGCGTGCACGTTCCCGAAGGTCTCTGCGGTCGGGCTCGTCCCTCCCCACACGTACGGGTAGCCGACGTAGGAGATGGCAGTCGTCAGGAGGCGCTGCTGCCACGGAGTCAACGCCGGCAGCGTGAACGCGTCGGCCGCCTGCTGCACTCCCTCGACTGCTGAATCGTCGATGTGCAGCACCTGTGCGAACGACCATGCCGCCTCGGCGCGGGTCGCCGGTTGCCCGGGCAACAACTCGAGCGCGTCGGCGGCAGCGGGATGGTTCAGGCGCAGGCCGAGCATTCGCGCGACCGCCTCCGTGCCCGTGTTCGGCGGCGGCTGCAGCCCCGCGCCGGCGAGCGTCGCCTGGATGGCGCGCGCCGCAGCGCCGAGCCCGAGGTAGCCGACGATCGCCGCGTCGAGCTGCTTGATCGTGACGGCGCGCGTAGGGACAACGGCTCGGTAGAGCGCGCGAATCGGAACGGCAGGCGCGGCGGAGGTTGGGGGCAGCGATAACCCCGCGATCGGCACTGCGGCCGGCGGCGAGGGCGGGGAGAGCAGCGATCCAGGAGCGTTCGCGACCGTGATCTCCCACGTCGCGATCGCGAAGCCGCCGCCCGAGAGCGTGACGTTGAGAGCCAGCTGGTGGCCGCCGTCGGCGAGGAGACGCGTATCCAGTGCGTGCGAGAACGGCGCCAGGCGCACCGTCTGAACACCCACGCCGTCGACCGCGAAGTCGACGTGTTCGATCTGACGACCCGGGCTGTCGACCGTCCACGAGAGCAGGCCACCGACGGTCGAGTTGACGCCGATGCTCGAGCTGACCGTCAGAGCGGGCGGCGTTGCGGCGGGCGTGACCGGTGCATGCTGGAGCGAATCGGTTGCCTTGATCGCTGCGGCGAGCGCCGACTGTGTGAGTGCCAGCTGCGGCGCGAAGCTCGACGGGTCGCTGCCGAGCACGCCGGCCTGGGTGACGATCCGGATCTGTGGCGCGGCCCAGTCGCTGCCCGTGGCCCCGGCCGCAACTGCACTCGCGAACGCCGCGGCGAGCGCTGGCAGAACGACGGCTACGAGGCGTCCGCGGGGCATCGGAGGTCGAACGTAGCTTCGCCACAGAGAGGGCGCCTCCCCCGAAAGTGGGCCGC
>JACDGR010000409.1 GCA_013821525.1 Actinomycetota bacterium | reverse complement strand
GCCGCAGCTCGCGGGCACGTGCAGCACGAGCACTCGCTGGAGCAGGTCGCGAACGCTTACGCGGTCGCGCTCGAGACCACCGCCGGTGCGGACGCCGTCGACGACGCCGTGCTCTGGCGGATCGCCGAGGCCGCGACCGAGGTCGGCATCGACGACGCCGGTCGCCTCGCACGCGCGGCAGTGGACGCAGGGATCGTCACGTGAATGCGGCGCGCTCGCGCGTCGCCTCGATACCGACCTGGGCGTGGCTCGCGGCGATCGTTGCGCTCTCGAGTGCGCTGCGCATGGCGCTTGCCGGGCGCACCGCCTCGCCGTGGATCATGGTCGACGAGCTCATCTATTCGGAGCTCGGGAAGTCATTTGCCTCCGGCGGAAACTTCCTCGTCCGCGGCGTCTCGAGCACGGGCTACGGCCTCGTCTACCCCGTTGTGATCGCGCCGGCCTTCGGGCTCTTCCGCTCCGTGCCCGACGCGTACCTCGTCGCGAAGCTGACGAACGCGGTCGTGATGTCGCTCGCGGCGATCCCCACGTACTTCCTGGCGCGACGGTTGCTTGCCCCAGCGCTCTCGCTGGCTGCGGCTGTCCTCGCCGTCTCGATCCCCTCGATGCTCTACACCGAGACGCTGATGACCGAGAACGCGTTCTACCCGCTCTTCGTGCTGGCGGTCCTGGTGCTCGTGCTGACGCTGGAGCAGCCGACCGCCCGGCGGCAAGTGCTGTTGCTCGTCGTCTGCGCCACCTGTTTCGCGACGCGTGCGCAGGCGGTCGCACTCGTCGGCGCCGCGCTCGTCGCCCCGGTGCTGCACGGCCTGATCGAGCGCGACGCGCGCGCGCGTCTTCGGCGCTTCGCGACGCTCTACGGCATCGCCGGCGCCCTGGTCGTGCTCGCTCTCGCCGCGACGCTCGCGCGTGGTCGCTCCCCGCTGACGCTGCTCGGCGCCTACCGCGCCGCGACGGGCGCGGGATACTCGGCCGCCGAGGTCGGCCGTTATCTCCTCTGGCACGTCGCCGAGCTCGACCTCTACGTCGGCGTCGTCGGCGCCGCCGCGCTCCTGGCGATGTGGTTGGCGCCGCGCAGCCTGAGCTCCGGGGCGCGCGCATTCGTGGCAGCGACGTTGCCTGTGACCGTGCTCCTCCTTGCCGAGGTGTCGGTGTTCGCGTCGCGCCAGTCGTTGCGCATCGAGGAGCGCAACGACTTCTACATCGCGCCGCTCGCCGTCATTGCGATGCTCGGCCTGCTCGCGCGAGACGTGGTGCCCACCTCGCGGCGCGTGCTGGTTGCCGCGGCGCTCGTCGCCGGCGTGCTGCCGGTCGCGATCCCCTTCGCCAGGTTCGTCAACACCTCGGCAGTCTCCGACACGCTCGGCCTCCTGCCGTGGTGGTGGCTCCAGGATCAGGGCATTCACTTCGGGCCCTTGCGGCTCGTAGCGCTCGCAGTCGGACTCGTGGCCGGTGCCGCCTTCGTCGCGGTGCCGCGGCGGTATGCGGTGGTCTTTCCGGCTCTCGGGCTCGTCTACTTCGTCCTCGCGTCGGCAGTCGTCGAGAACGGGCGCCACGGCATCCACCAGGCATCGGCGGGGGCGCTCTTCGCCGGCATCCGCATGCCCCATCCGGACTGGATCGACCGCACGGTCGGGCGCGACGCGGACGTTGCGTTCCTCTGGCACTACACGGGTGAGACGCGACCGCTCTGGAACAACGAGTTCTTCAGCCGCAGCATCCAGACCGTCTACACGCTCGACGGACCCGATCCCGCGGATGGCGGCCTGCCGGAGACTCCGGTGCACGAGCGCGGCGACGGTACATTGATCACTGCCGCTACCGCTGCCGCGCCGCCGAGCGTTACCTATGCGGTCTCCTACGTCGACATCGCCGGCACGCCGCTCGCGCGCGATGCGCAGCTTGGACTCGCGCTCTACCGCGTCGACGGGCCGCTCGTCATTCTGACGCGCGTCGCCGGCGTCTTTCCCGACACGTGGGGCGGCCAGGTCGTCACCTACCGCCGCGTCCATTGCACAGGCGGTGCCATCTCGGTGCGGGTCGGGACGGACGAGCACCTCTTCTCGTCGGCCCAGACCGTGACCGTGACCGACCGTGGCAAGTTCGTGCGAACGATCGTGATCCCGCCGGCGGAGCAGCCGATCGTGCGCGTGCCCCTGCGGCCCGATGCGAACGCGACCTGCACCTTGCGATTCGCCGCCGATCGCACACGCGTGCCGGGCCGAGGCGATACGCGACGGCTCGGTGCCCACTACTACTCGTTCGACTACAGCAAGTGAGGATCGCTTTCGACGTCAGCCCGCTGTCCCACGAGCGCACGGGCGTCAACAACTACATCCGCGGCACGCTCGGGGGTCTCGCCGAGGTTGCCAAGGAGCACGGCGACGAGATCGTGGCTTTTGCGCCGACCTCGCCGGTGGGTAAGCGCGTGATCCCGGAAGCACTCGCCGGGATCGGCGTCGAGCTGAAGCTCGTGAGCCTGCCGTTCGCGCACGCCTGGCGAACGGCCTGGTCGGTCGCCGGACATCCGAATGCCGAGCGCTGGCTCGGTGCGTTCGACGTGCTGCACTACACCGACTGGATGTATCCGCCGCAGGCACGGGGCGTGCGCGCAACGACCATCCATGATCTCGTGCCGCTGCATCATCCCGAGTGGACGACGAAGCGGACGAAGTCGATGCACGGGCGGAAGTACCGAAACGCGGCCAGCACGTGCGACGTCGTCTTCGCGAACTCGACGTTCACCGCCGACGACTTCTCGACGACGCTCGGCTACCCGCGCGACCGGGTGCTCGTCGCGAACCCGGGTGTCGGCCCGGAGTTCACCGCCGAAGGTGAGCGGGCGGAAATCGGCAGCCCGTATCTGCTGACCGTCGCAACCCTCGAGCCGCGCAAGAACCTCGGCGCGCTCGTCGAGGCCTACGGGCTGCTCGGTGACTCGGGCCTGACGCTCGTCGTCGCCGGTGGCAGCGGC
>JACDGR010000408.1 GCA_013821525.1 Actinomycetota bacterium | reverse complement strand
TCGCAGTTCCGCTCGACCGGCTGCGCGACGTCGCGCACGAGACGATCGCAATCGGCGAGCGCCACAACGTACCGGCACTCTCCTTCGGGCACGCCGGCGACGGCAACATCCACTCGACGTTCCTCTTCTCGCCGGACGACCTCGACGAGGAGGCGCGTGCGGATGCCGCATGCCACGAGCTCTTCGAGTTGGCGCTGCGCCTCGGCGGCACGGTCACCGGCGAGCACGGGATCGGCTGGCTGAAGCGCGGCCAGCTCCCGCAGCAACTCGGCACAACGGGCTACGACCTGCATCTTCGGATCAAGGATGCCTTCGACCCGAAGGGCCTCCTCAACCCGGGCAAGAAGCGTTAGCGGAAGATTCAAGGCTTGGACGCCCGCGGCCGATACACGACCCGGGTCATGGAATCGTTTCTCTCGACGTATGAGCTCGGAGACGGCGCAAAGGACGCCCTGCGCGCGCAGACGCTCGACGCGCTCTACCAGGGCGTTGTCGTCACCGACCCGTCACTCCCCGACAACCCGATCGTCTACGCGAACGAGGCGTTCCTGGCGCTGACGGGGTATGACCGGGACGAGATCGTCGGCTTCAATTGCCGCTTCCTGCAAGGGCCGGGGACGTCCCGCGCGATGATCGACCGGCTGCGGGCCGACATCCGCGACGAGGAGCCGTTCTTCGGCGAGATCCTGAACTACCGCAAAGACGGCTCCACGTTCTGGAACGCCCTCTCGATCACCCCGCTGCGCAACGACGTCGGCGACGTGACGCATTTCGTCGCCTCGCAGACCGACGTGACTCCACTCAAGGAGCTGCAGCTGCGCTCCGAACAGCAGCAGCGGCTCGAGCTGCTCGGAACGTTCGCAGGCGGGATCGCCCATGACTTCAACAATGTGCTGACCGCAGTGGCGGGGTACTCAGAGCTGCTGGCGCGCGACCCCGGCGGAGAGTCTGCTGCGAGATACACAACGCAGATCGGCGACGCAGCGGCGACCGGCCAACGTCTCACCCGGCAGCTTCTGTCGTTCAGCAAGGGCGAAGGCGCGGCTGTCCGCGGCCCGATCGACGCATGTCGTGTCGCAGCCGAGACCGCCGCACTCGTCTCCCGCTTGCTGCCGGCCGGAATCAAGCTCGCTGTCGACCTGCCGGACTGCCCGGTGATCGCCCAGGCGACGCACTCTCAGCTCGAGCAGGTGTTGCTCAACCTCGTCGTCAACGCGCGCGACGCGATCGACGGCAGAGGCGAGATCTGGCTCGGCGTCTGCGAGGACGCAACGCACGCTGTGATCACCGTCGCAGACGACGGCTGCGGTATGACCCCCGAGGTGCAGGAACGGATCTTCGAAGCGTTCTTCACGACGAAAGCGCCCGGTCTTGGCACCGGGCTCGGGCTCGCGACGATCAACGGGATCGTGCACGACCTCGGGGGCACGATCACGGTCGAGAGCACGGTCGGCTCGGGCACGACGTTCCGAGTCGCCCTCCGGTCCTGAAGTTCGCTCCTCCGCGTATTCTCGCGGCGTGACCGACGAAGCCCTTCGACGTCGCGCGCGCGCTGCGCTCGCGCGCGGGACCGAGCGCGCACCTGCCCGCGCGCACTTCCGGGCGATGGGCATCGACCCGTCGCGGCTCGACGGCCCGGTCGTCGGCATCGCCTCGACCTGGACGGGGACGATGCCCTGCAACCTGAACCACCGCGCGCTCGCGGCGCGCGTCGCTGCCGGCGTCGCGGCAGGCGGCGGCGTCGGCCTCGAGTTCAACACGATCGCCGTCTCCGACAACCAGTCGCAGGCGACGCCCGGCATGCGTGCGTCGCTGATCTCGCGCGAGGTGATCGCCGACTCGATCGAGCTGATGGTGCGGGCACATGACTTCGACGCGATCGTCTGCATCGTCGGCTGCGACAAGACCGTTCCCGCTGCACTGATGGCGCTGGCGCGCGTCGACAAGCCCGCAGTCGTCCTCTGCAGCGGACCGATGCGCGCGGGGCGACTGCACGGGCGTGACGTGACGATCCAGGACGTGTGGGAGGCGGTCGGCGCGGAGGAGCGCGGGCTGATCCCGCGTGCGGAGCTCGACGAGCTCGAGCGGCACGCCTGCCCGGGTGCCGGCAGCTGCGCGGGCAACTTCACTGCGAACACGATGGCGGTGGCGGTCGACTGTCTCGGTCTCGCCCTGCTCGGGGACGGGCTGATTCCGGCGGACGAGCCTGCAGCAAAGGGTGACGCAGCTGAACGGGCCGGCGCCCTCGCAGCGAGCCTGGCGGGGACCGACGCGACGGCGCGGCGTTTCCTCGACCGGCGCTCCTTGCTGAACGCGATGGCCGGGATCGCCGCGATCGGGGGCTCGACGAACGGCATCCTCCATCTGCTCGCGATCGCCCGCGAGGCCGGGGTCGGGCTGAGCCTCGACGAGCTCGCCCAGATCGGCACGCGCACCCCCGTGCTCGCGAGCCTCGCTCCATCCGGCCTCCACATGGCAACCGACCTGCACGAGGCCGGGGGCACCCCCGTCCTGATCGGAGAGCTGATCCGGGGCGGGCATCTTGTCGGCGACGCCCCGACGGTCGACGGCCGCACCCTCGCCGAGACGACCGCGTCCGCCGCAGCGCCCGACGGCAAGGTGCTTTTCACCCTGGCGGAGCCGTTCAAGCAGACCGGCGCGCTGCACGCGCTCCGCGGCAATCTGGCCCCCGGCGGAAGCCTCGTCAAGCTCGCTGCGACCGGACGCGTGCACCGCGGGCCGGCCCGAGTCTTCGACAGCGAGGAGGCGTGCACGGACGCGGTGCGCGCAGGGATCGTGCAGCCGGGCGAGGTCTTGGTCGTCCGTTACGAAGGCCCCGCGGGCGGCCCGGGGATGCGCGAGATGCTCAGCGTCACCGCATCCGTTGTCGGCGCGGGCCTCGGCGAGTCGGTTGCCCTTGTTACGGACGGGCGGTTCTCAGGCGCGACCCGCGGGCTGATGGTCGGCCACGTCACG
>JACDGR010000407.1 GCA_013821525.1 Actinomycetota bacterium | reverse complement strand
GGCCAGCTCGGCCGTCCCTTCACGCGGAAGGGGATCGTGGCGCTCGTCTGCAGCGAGCGCGCGCGTCGCGTCGGCGACGCGTCTGATCGGGCGAGTGATCGAGCGCGCGACGAGAAACGACAGAGCTGCCGCGAGACCGACCCCGGCGAGCGCCGCGATCAGCAGGTCGCGGAGAAACGGCCGCCACTCCGACGAGCGAAGGTTGGCAGGACGCAGCAGCAGCAAGCCACGCGAGGGAAGCGTGCGATACGAGTAGAGAAAATCTTGACCGTCGACGTTCGTCTTGCCGTCGGACGAGCGTTTGACGTTCGGAACGTATGAGCTCAGGTCGGCGCGCGGCTGAATCAGGATCTGGACGTTGCCCGATTGGTAGTCGCGGTTGACGTAGCTCGGGTTGTTGCGTCGTTGAATCGCGAGGTCGTCGGCGCGACGCGACAGCGACGTCGCCTGCGAGCGGTCGACCTGACGCCGGGTGAGAACCGCGCCGATCCCGATCGTGAGGGCGAGCGTGAGAGCGAGCGCCGCGAGCGTGGCCGCGAACAGCCGCGCCCTCAGCGTTTTCACGACGAGACGGCCTTGTACCCCGCCCCGCGCAAGGTGCGAATCAGCTCGGGCCGGCCGAGCTTGCGACGCAACTGCGCAACGTGCACATCAACCGTGCGGGTACCGCCGGGATACTCCTGCCCCCACACCCGGTCGAGGAGGAGGTCGCGGGAAACGACGACCCCCGCGTTGGCCATGAAGAAGGCGAGCAGCTCGAACTCCTTCGCCGTCAGGTCGACGGGCTTGCCGTCGACGGTCACGTCGTGCGACTCGCGATCGAGCGTGACGTCCCCGAGCGCGAACGCGTCGTGGCGCTGCTGGGGCTCGGTGCGCCGCAGAACGGCCTTCATGCGGGCAACGAGCTCGCGTGGCGAGAACGGCTTTGTGATGTAGTCGTCGGCGCCGACTTCCAGGCCGACGATGCGATCGGGCTCCTCGTCTCGTGCCGTCAGCATCAAGATGGGGACCTCGGAGCGGGCGCGCATCTGGCGGCACACGTCGAATCCGTCCACGCCGGGCAGACCGATGTCGAGCAGTACGAGGCGGATCGGGTGTCGGTCGAGCTCGGCGATCCCTTCCTCGCCGGAGCGCACCCAGATGACGCGGTAGCCGTCGCGGGTCAGGTAGGCGCGCACGAGCTCGCCCACCGAGGGCTCGTCTTCGACGAGCAGCACCGTTCCCGCCACGCTGGAAAGCGTACTCAGGACGTGGCGCGGACGCGGACCGCAGTCCCGCCGTCGATCCGCATCGTCAACACGTTCATCCGCCGCTCCAACCCCTCGACCGAAGACTGGAACCCGTAGACGTTGACGATCGTCTGCGCAGAGAGCGGTACGGTCACCACGACGCCCGCACCCTCACGCAGCTTCAGCTGAGTCGCCGAGACCTGGATGATGCGGCCGCGGTCAAGGATCAGCGTGTGCGGCTTCTTCGCGATCGTGACGTTGATCTCCGCGTGCGACCAGGTGCCGGCCAGGTGCGGAAACGGCGGCACGTTGCCGGCCCAGGCGGAGCCGGCGAAAGCGACCAGGCAGAAGAGGGTGAGACAGAGGGCGAACCTGTGCATGGTCTGACTCTCTCCAACCGCGGTCAATCCGTGGTGGTCCTTCCGTAAGGGTGAGGTAAAACATGCCCGCGCGACGCCATTGGCATCGCGGCCGAGGCTCGTTTATCGTCAGTTCCAAGCTGTCTTCCGCCCACCGACGTACCTTTCAACCATGCGCAAACTGACCGATCTGATGATCCTCGCCGCCGTCCTCGTTGCAGGGGGCATCGGCGCTTACGCAATCGGCCACAAGGTCGACCATCTGTCGAACCAGGCGGCGTCAAAAGACTCGGAGCTCCAGACCACCACCTCCGCCGGAACCACAGTCGGCCACGCGAGCCGCACCCATCTCACTCCGCTGATAGTGGCGGCCGTCCTGGGCGGGATCCTGCTCGCGTTCATCGCCGCCTCCCTCATCAGCGCCGGTCTCCGCAGCCGCAAACGCGAGCGCTGGCGCGCCACCTGACACCTCCTGGACGAGACATCACTCGTCTGAGGTACTCGGGCGAGTTGGGAGAACGACCGATACACGGTCGTGTGGACTCAGATGAGGCTATCCCGCTCGAGAGCAGTCTTCTCGTCGCGATCGTTGAGACCGAGCGTCGGGTCGACGAACTCCGCAATCGTCACGAAAAGCTCCAGGAGATGGTCGCGCGGTTCCCGAACGACGCGAACCGACAGAGAGAACGTGAGCTACGAGTGATGCGGGTCGAGCTCAGCGTCCGTTTGAACGATCTGAACCGACAGCTGCGACTGCAGCGCTCACTCGCTACGCGGACGCGGGCTAACGCTCGGCGGCTCGATGCCGAGCCACTGACCCCGGGCTAGAAGCTAGGCGCGCATAGCGGGCCGAAGACTCACGCGGAGCTGCTCCACGGTGGCGGCGACCGACTTGAGCTCAGCGGCGAGCTTGGCGACCTGCCGCTCAGCGACTGGATTGGGGAACGTCGCATGCCGATCTTGTGCACGAGCGAGATCCCGCTCGAGTACCGGCTGGCGCCGCTCTAGACGGACGAGCTGCAGCAGCATCTCATCGACGTCCGGAAGCTCATCACTTGCCATTCGTTCATATTCGGCATCGCCAACCAGATCCTTTAGCGAATCACGACTCGAAGACCAGCGAACCGCCCTGAGGACGCTGACAGGTTTCCCTCAAGAGCGTGGCCCAAGAGCCGATACAACTGACGATGCCGTCCCAGACGCTGATCCTCGTCGCCGACGACGACGACGACATTCGCTTGCTCGTTAGTCTGCGGCTTCAGCGCGCCGGCTACCAGGTAATCACGGCAGAAGATGGACGAGCAGCGATTCAAGCGGCAATCGATCATAGCCCCGACCTCATGATCCTCGACGTGTCGATGCCCGGCCTCGGAGGACACGCCGTCTGCCGTGAGATC
>JACDGR010000406.1 GCA_013821525.1 Actinomycetota bacterium | reverse complement strand
GGACGGGTTCACGCCGGCGTGGCTCAACCCGTCGTCGACGCACTGCGCGATCCCGCGCCGCTTCCACGCTGGAGCTCGCGGTCTGATCAGGTATCGCATTCTTCTACCTCCTCTGTTTGGGCATGGAGAACAAACCGCCTGGGCGGCCATTGTTTTTCAAAGTGCGCATGGGTTTACGGCGCGTCGGTGGAGCGGCCGCGCGAGTCGGACGGCCGCGCCCGGAGGATCGCGACCTCTTCCTCCAAGTGCTTGACGCGTGCGGCCAGTTCGTCGCGCTCTCCGCGGAGACGCTGCGCCTCGACGAGGGCGGCTTCTGCCTTCCGCGCGTTCTCGTCACGCTCACGCGCCAACGCCTCGACACCCAGCGAGAGCGCCTCGATTTTCGCGTCGCGCGTGTCCAGGCGCGCCGTGAGCGCCTCGATTTTCGCGTCGCGCGCTTTCAGCATTTCCTGTAGTTCGAGGCGCAAGTCGCGGCTGCCGGCTAGCAGGTCCTTGCCAAAAGCCACGCTGGTGTTGTACTCGCGGTCGCCGTGATCCCTCTTTTTCGTCATATAGATCGGAAGCGCGACGGCGCCAAGCGCGCCGAACACGGAGATGAGCGCGATAATCAGCTCACGCATTCAACGACCGCCCGATGCGAGACATCGCCCAGCCCGCCGCGAGCACCACGAACGGATACACCACGGTCGACTGGCCCGACCACGACGCGTAGATATACATCGCGCACATCGCCGCCCACGCCGCCGTCATCATCATCCCGACGACGAATCGCTGCCGCAGCGAACCGCGCAGCAGGATCACAAGCTTGGCGACGCCGAGCGCGGCGAGCGGCAACCCGACGGCCCATCGCGGCGTGCCGACCAGTACCGGCACCGACGAGTGCGACCACGGCGCCGCGAACCACAAGCCCCAAATCGTGGTGAAGCACCCGACAAGAAGCTCGACGGGTTCCGGGCGGAGCATCGTGACGATCACACGCACACGATCACGAGCATTCATCGGAATCCTCTCCAGTTTGCGGATCAAAACGCGCACCCCAATCACGCGAGTACCGTCGACTTCCAACCCGCGGTCGCGAGCGTCTTCACCCATAGGCGCGACCCGGACGTGTCGAGCACCATCGTCCCGACCGGCGGAACGAGCTGGCCCGCCGCCGTCCAGTCCGCGTCCGCCGGCGTCCCCGCCTTCACCGCCAGGCGCCCAACGGCGCGCCGAGCGGTCGGGGTGCGCTCTGCTCGTGCGAGGCGCCGCTCGTGGTCGACGATCATCCGGGAGGACTGCTCAACGCGAGGCGTCACCGCGCGACCCATCAGGCACCCGCCAGCGTCAGCGTCGGCGTTTCCACGCCTTCCTGAGAGATGTCGAGGTTGATCCCATCGACGCGTACCGGGACGCTCGCGAACGACCACGCCCCCTTCTTCACCGTCACACGGACGGTGTCGCCGATGTCGTACTGCTCGAACGCGCGCGGCGCGTCCGACGTCGGGCCGTGCACCGTGAAGATCGGCCGGAGGCCCTGCTTCGCGAGGACGACGCCGCGCGCCTTCTGGTCGACCGTCGTCTGCGTCGACACGTCCGAGTCGGACGCGTACTCCTCAAGCAGCCCGAGGCTGCTCGCGTCCGGCGACCCGTAAGTCCCGACGACGGGCGTCTCGGACTGATCAGCGGTGCCGGTGACCGTCGCTAGGGTCGTGACCTCGTCCCATTCGACTTCGACCGCCGCGCAGTTCGCGAGGGTGTCGACGCCGTACTCGAACGTCATGTTCGGCTTGTCCGCCCCTTGTGACAGGTAGCAGCGGAGGTTCCCCATCACGCGCCCGAGGCCCGTGCCCCACCCGTCGACCGGGTCGACGTCGACGTCGCACCCATCGATCAGCTGCGTCATCTGCGACACGAGTTGCGACACTAGCTGGCGATCCGAGTATTCGACGATGCGGTCGCGGATGACGCCCGTTGTCGTCCCGCCCTGCCGTATCCACGTGTCGCCGCCCGTCCGCGCGTTCTGCGTCGCGACGAGACCCCATAGGATGTCGCCTTGATCCGTCGCGGTGAACGTCTCCGTCCCCAGGTTGTACCGCCGGCTCAGCACCCATCGCGGGTCGAGGAACGAGCACTCCATAGACTCGCCGGACGGCGACAACTTGAGGCCTTGCGAGGGGAGGTGGCCGTAAAAGGTGAGGACGTTCCCGGACAGGCCTGCGGCGAGCTCGGCGGCGCTCCGCTCGCGCCACACCTTGAGACGCGAGAATCCGGGTTGGATACGACCGCTGATCGCGTCGTCCATCGGCAGCACGAGCGTCGCCTGATGCACGCCGTTCCGCTGCTTCGTAAGGTTCCTCTTCGACGCGGTAAGCGCCTCGCCGAGCGGCTCGCCCGTCGGGAGGCACGGCACGAACTGGTAGCGACTCACCCGACGCTCACGGCTAGGGCTGGGACGGTCGACGCGACGGCCGCGATACCGGAAGACCCGAGGTCGAGGAACGTCGTGGGCGGGTTCATGAACGCCGGCAGCGTGACGCCGCCCGCGCCGGCGACGTACCCGACGCCTGGGAGGTTCGGCGAGCCGACCGAAGAGCTGTTCACGATCACCGCACCGGTAATGGCGACTGACCCTGCAGCGAGCGATGCAAACCCGATAACGACGAAGTACCAGCCCGCTTCGAACGACGTGGCGGTGATCGTCTCGACCCTAGCAACCACCGTATTCACCGATCCGGTGAACGCTACGGATCCCGTCTCGATGATCTTCCGACCCGAGTCGTCGTAAATACCGATGTTGTAATTCCCGGTGAGCGCGCTGCCGAGCTGTGTGTACTTCCATCGGACACGGGTGGCGTTGACTATGCGTCGGGCGAGGAAGCAGCGAGCTGCGTACTGGAACCCGTTGCAAGACACCGTCGTTGCAACGGTCGCGCCGGGAGTTCCGAACGCGGGATGAGGGGCGAACGTCATGACGTCGAGCGCGGCCATCGGCGACGACGTCCCGGGTAG
>JACDGR010000405.1 GCA_013821525.1 Actinomycetota bacterium | reverse complement strand
CCGCGAAGGCGAGACCGACGGGCAGGAGTCCCCGCGCGCGGCGGATCGGCAGCCCGATCAGAACGAGACCGAAGACGGCCGGGATCAAGACGACGGTTAGCCACGCGACATCCCACCAGAGACCGGCTTTCCACCAGTGCACGGACGTCTCGTAGTAGACGAGGAGAACCGTGAGCAGCACGAGCCCGGCGAGCGTGCGGCCCCGTGACAGCACGGGCGGCACGTTGCGCGAGCCCGGCACTAGTAGGGAGGCAAGGCGGCCCACCATGGGCCTACCGCCTTGAACGCGTTCCAGAAGGCGGTCTTCGCCGGGGCTTCGTCGAGCGCGAGATCGATGTCGGGGACCGCGAGCGCCTCGATCGTCGGGGTGAACCGCTGCAGGTCGTCGAGCGCCACGTCGATCGGTGTGGCGAGCGCGTAGCCCACGCCGTTCAGGAACTCGGCCGCGTCCTCACCCATGACGACAATCAGCTTCGGCTCGACGATTCGCAGCTCCCGGCGCAACCAGTCCGCGGCAAGTGCCAGGTCGCAGCCCGCGAACTTGACGCAGTTCGTGCCGTAGACCTCGAGCGGGTCGACGTGCAGGCGCTGGAGCGACTTGATCAGCGCGCTGCCGGCCCGGCCGTGAAAGGCGACGCCCTCCTGGAGCTCCTGGGCCTGCGGGCCGTACTTGAGCAGGAAGATGTTCGCCAGCGGGTGCCCGGTGGGCAGGGCGGTGGGAGCCCCGTCTGCGGCCTGAGCGATCTCGTGCGACAACCGATTGATCTCGGTGATCGCTTTCCGGAGATACCGCTCGTAGATCTCGTCTGTCGTCACGGGGGTGGCCACGAGGCAGCAGGACCTTCTCGCCAGGCCGCCCGATCCCTGTTCCTAGCGGACCTTCTCCTTGACCTGAGCGACCCATTTCAGGGATTGGAGATAGGCGAGGGACTTGGGCCGGCGCAGGATCTTCGCGCTGCGCAGGGAGATCAGGAACTCCTCAGGCCCCTGGAATGCGCGCATCCGCACCGCCCCGGTACCGACCCCCTGGAGGACGTGGGCGTCCGAGCCTGCGCCCATCGTCAGGTTGTACTTACGCGCGAAGCGCAGCGCCTCGTCGTTGAACCCCTCCCGCAGGAGGCGGGCGTTGTAGACCTCGAAGACGTCGATGTCCTCCAGATGGCGGTGGAGCGTCTTCGGGTCGGGGATCGCGTGCATCCGGTCGAACGGATGCGGCACGTAGACGAGGCCGCCCTGCTCACGGATCGCTGCCACCGTCTCGCGCCAGCTGCCGCCGCGCGGGATCTCGCGCTCGAGGAAGAGCCCGATCACCTCGCCCTGGTCGCCGGTCTTCACCTCCTCGCCGGGGATCACGATCAGCTTTCGGTCGCGAGCGAGCGCCGCCGCTTCGAGCGCGCCGCCGAAGACATTGTGGTCGGTGACCGCGATCGCACCGAGCCCCTCGGTCTCGGCGTGGTCGACGAGGTCGGCCGCGTCGATCGAGCAGTCATGCGACCACGAGGTGTGCATGTGCAGATCGGCGACGATCCAGGGGCGGTCGGCGAGGGGATCTGCCGAAGTGCGGGCGCGGCGCCGGGGCTGCAACGACGTGTAGAGCGCGGCGATCTCTGCGCCGACGGTGTCGAAGTCCTGGCGTGAGGCCTCCTCCCGGGCGCGTGCGCCTTCTGCCGCGCGGAAGGCGTCGTCCTCGGCGAGCCGTGCGGTGGCGGCCGTTGCGAGCTCGGGCTGCCTCTCGACCCCTGCCGGATGGGCGATCGCGCAGCCGGAGGCCGCGGCCTCGAGGGTGACGCGTCGCAAGCCATCGACTCCCGGGACGAAGATCGCGGCCGTGTTCAGCAACGCGGCGCGCGAGCCGCCGTCGCGCGCGGTGCGGACGTGCACGCGCTGAACGAGGTCGCGCGGGATCGCAGGCCTGCCGATCAGCGGGCGCGTGCGGAGGAGCACCGCCTCCCAGTCCGGCAGCTCGCGCAACGCGTGCAGCACACCGCGTGCAACGACCCGCTCATTCGGCCGCAACTCGACGACGATCACCCTCTCCTTGTCGCCCGGCGAGAATCGAGTTGTATCGACCCCGGGCGAGCAGAGCCGGTAGTCGCCGGGAAAGCGCTCCTCGGCCGCTGCCCGCGCCATCTCGCCGAGAGCGAGAAGCGCGTCGAGACGGCCGAGCAGCTTCTCGCGCTGCGACCGAGCGGGTGGGTAGCCGAGGCGGTTCGGTGACGCGAAGGTCGCGACGGCGAGCGCATCGGTGTCGCGTAGGGCGAGATAGGAGAGCGAGGGAAGGCCCGGCTCGAAGCCGTGCACGACGTCGAAGTCGCCCTGGGCGAGCGCGAGCGACAAATTGGCCTGGACGCCGACCGGCACACCCATCTGCGACCGTCCCGAGATCGGCACGGCCGGGCCGACAGCGATCACGTCGGCGCGCTCCTGCCGCTGCAGCGCGCGACGCCCCGCGAGGAGATCCGCAGCCCGGGCCGAGGGCGCGAGCACCGTCACCTCGTGACCGAGACGGCGCAGAGCGCCCGCGATCCCCGCGACGTGCTCGTTCACGTCGTGCGGCTGTGACCACGCGAAAGGCGTCACGAGGCAGATCCTCATCCCTTGCAGGATAGGGCTGCGGTTCCCCTCTCGGCGCTGATCCGAAATGGATCAGAATCATGCGGTCCGCAACCAGGGGGGATCCTGATGAAACGATCGAGCGCAGGATGGGGTGTCGTCGCACTCGCCGCCGCCGCGATCCTTGCGGCGACGCTGGCCGGCTCGGCTCGGCCCAGCGCCGCCAAGTCTCCGCTTGACGGCGTCAAGCACATCGTCGTGATCTACGAGGAGAACCACAGCTTTGACAACCTCTATGGAGGCTGGGAGGGCGTGAACGGCCGTGCGAATGCAGACGTGGCTCACACGACCCAGGTCGACCAGTCTGGCGCGCCGTACGCCTGTCTAAAGCAACTGGACGTAAACCTCGCCGCGCTTTCATCGACGTGCACGGATTCGC
>JACDGR010000404.1 GCA_013821525.1 Actinomycetota bacterium | reverse complement strand
CGTCAGGGCCTCTCGCAGCTGCACCGATGTCACCACAATCCGGGCCGCGCTCTCCACCAGAAGAAAGGATCGCCGGGCTTCCGGCCATTGCGGGTCTATTGGAATATAAGCTGCCGACGACATCAGCACGCCGAGAACCGCCACGACCTGCTCGTAGCCCTTGTGGACGACAACCGCCACGAGTTCGTCGCGCGATGCGCCCAATGTCTTCAGCCGGTGCGCGAGCCGAGCTGCGTCCGCGCCGAGTTGCCCGTAGGTCCTGCTGCCCTCGGCGTAAATGACCGCGATGTTGTCCGGCCGGTCACGGACCCACCGCAGAATCGGATCGAGCAGGTCCTGCTGCGGCGTCGTAGCAGCGGTGTCGTTGGCGCGCTCGCGCTCGGCCATCTGCCAGGTAGGAACTGGAACACCGCTGTCTGGCCCGGACCAGGCGGACACGTCCGAGGCGAGCAGATGAAGCCGCTTCTGGTAGGCGGCGAACATGTCGTCCAACAGGCCGGCGGGAAACAGCCCGTCCACGGTGTCCCAATTTACGATCAGCCGTCCGCGCTCCTCCAGAACCTGATGGTCTATCCAGATCTGCGGTGTCTGGCTAGCTCCGTTCACCTGTTTTCCCAGGAATTCCGTGACCTCCGCGAGGTCGCCTCGGTCGCCCAGACCCAACAGACTGGTGAACACTATTGGCATCGTCACTTGTCCGGGCACAGCCGCTTTACCGCGCGCCCTCTCTCGAAGAACCTCGATTCCACCAAATTCCAAATTCTCGAGATCCGCCATGATTTGGCGCTGGAGCCTGTTCGCCTTCTCGATAAATGATGCGGTGCCACTCTCCGGCCCGACCTCCAGCAGCGATATCGAGGTGAAGTCACCCACGATCCTATCGATCCGAGGGTGGACTCTCAGCCGGTCGAATAGCGTGAGCGTCAGGCTGAATGACGATTGAGCCGACCACCGCTGAAGAATTTCCGAGAAGGCGGTCAGAATCACGACGGACGGCGTCAGTCCTTGCTCTCGTGCAATCGTGGAAAGTTGGTTCCAGAGTTCCGAGGCAAGGCCACCCCGTCGGCGGGCGAAATCGACTTGGCCGAGCCGGCCCAAGTGCTCGATAACCGGAATCGAGGGTGGCGGCGGAAGACTCGTCAGGCGGCCGAACCAATAGTTCCGCGCTCTTACATAGGCCTTTCCCTCCCGTTGGCTCAGGCGATCGAGAACGACGTCACGGTATGAGACGGGGGGACGTGGCGGCTCCCAACCGGGGTCCAGGAAAAAGCGGCGCCAATCAGCGAACAGCGTCAATATACTCGCGGCATCGGCGATGAGGAGACTGATCTGAACATGTAAGCGGACGACGTCCGTGTCGAGCATATAAGCCCGCACCTCGAACAATGGCCAAGTGTCGAGTGGCCGGGGCAGCCCGCGCAACAGTTCCGCCTTTGCGTCTGCCAGCTTCCTCCACCGGTCGCGCGGGGGCAGATCGCGTAAGTCGAGCAAGCCGATCTCGTACGGTGGCACTTGCGACAGGATATGCTGCCGGCCATCCGGCCGAACCACGGCTCTAAGCATTTCATGCTGGTCGATGACGCGACGCAGACTCGCCGTCAGGCGGCCGAGGTCAGGAGACAAACTTTCGAATTCGAAGTAGACGAGCGCATCTACACCGTCTCGGGCCACAGGCGTTCGGCGTCCGACCCAGTACGAGTTCTGAATGTCGGTCAGCGGAAAAGGGTCGTGCAGGTGCGCCAAATCCTGTGAAAGCGTGCCGGTATGACGCTTCGCCGCGGCACGCTGGAACAGCTCTGTCAGTTCCTCACGATGACGTTGAAGCTGCGCCCTCAATTCCGGGCTGATCGAACCAGCGGGCGCGATCACGTGTATACGGCCGCTGGCCACCCGGATCCTTATACCCAGCCGATACAGATCCGAAAGAATCTCCTCCATGTGCTAGCTCCTCGGGAATGGCCAGGACCGATCGGCTAGCCCCGGGAAGGCATCGGCGAGAATTCAGCTTCAATCGAGGCTATCGCACACTGCGCGCATTCGCAAGGTTCAAACCGAGTGAGATTCGATCATGACGCATAAGGTTTGCCGGGTCGTGGGAGCAGCGTGATCGGCCCGGCATAGATCGGGGCTCGTGGGCCTGCACTGACCTGGGTTGTCGAAGCATTCAGTCAGATGGGACTTCGACCTGAGTTGCACAGGTTTAGTGCCCCGGTGCGGCGATCGCGGGGAGCCGGTCGAGCAGGGCGCGCGCGTCGGCGTTGATCTGCGGGGCGGCGGTGATGGGGTGCCGGCTGACGTCGATGTGGACGGTCCGTAGCGGCCGCAGCGTGCGGACGAGCTTCGTGATCGAGGCCCCGGTGGCGTCCTGCAGGTGCCGCTGACCGCGAGCGTGGCGAACACGACGGTCAGATGGGCTTCGATGGCGTCGCGATCGCGGTGGAAGATCGGCCGGGCCCGCAGGTCGGACTTGGCCATCCGGAAGGACTTCTCCACCTGCAGAGGTCGTGATAGGCCGCGACCACAGCCTGTCCGTCCATGGCGGAGATGGGCAGGTTGGTGACGTAGCCCTTCTTATCCCGATGTCGAGATAAGGAGGGTTATGCCGATGTCACCGTTATGCCGAGGACCGGCGGGTCTTGCATGGTGAGGCTCGGGTGCGGGGCAACCTCATCGGCATAATCACAGGCTCTGGAGCCAGGCGATCAAGGGGTCGTCGGGATGGTAGTCGCCTGTGGGGGTGTCGGGTTGGCGGGTCCGGTCGAGCGCCGCGCGTTTGATGTTCATGTCGGCGTGCAGGTAGATGCTCGTGGTGGCGATGGATTCGTGGCCGAGCCATAGCGCGATCACGGCGGTGTCGACGCCCGCTTCGAGGAAGCGCATCGCGGCGGTGTGGCGCTTATGGGGAATTCTCCATAAGCGCCATTATGTGGACGGCCGGGTTATGTGGCCGGAAGCGGCATCTCTGCTGGTAACGGGGCCACGTGGGCTCGTTCCGGCCACATAACGCGGCGAAG
>JACDGR010000403.1 GCA_013821525.1 Actinomycetota bacterium | reverse complement strand
GGCCGCGAAGACCGCGATGACCGCGATGACCGCGCATGGCCGCGATGCCGCGATGTTGCGATGCCGCGATGCCGCGATGGCCGTGATGGCCGTGATTGCCGCGATTGCCGCGAGGGCGCCGCGAGGCCGCGATGACCGCGATGGCGGCGATGACCGCGAAGACCGCGATGACCGCGGTGGCCGCGGTGGCCGCGAGGGCCGCGAAGACCGCGATGACCGCGATGACCGCGCATGACCGCGATTACCGCGATGGCCGTGATGGCCGTGATGATCCCGCCGTTCCAAAATTCACCCTTTCGGCGGGCCAAAATTCACCCACCCTCTGCCGCCTGAGCCTCCGTCAGAGGTCGGGCGTTCGCTTGGAGGGTGCTTGTTATGGAAGAGGTCTACGTCGTTCGTCATCGACACTTGGTCGAGGGCGTTCCCATTCGCCAGCTCGCACGCGAGATGGGAATCGATCGCAATACAGTGCGTCGCTACCTGCGAGGCGCGCCACCGGGCGTTGGTAAGCCGCGCGGAGTCTCTGGCGCGCCAACACTCGACGCCGTTCAGCCGCGGGCACTCGAGATCCTTGAGGACTCGAAGCGCTGGACTGCGGGCAAGCAGCGGCTCACCGCCGCGAGGCTTCACGCGATGCTCGTCGGCGAGGGCAAAAACGCCAGCTACACCGTCGTGAAGCAAATCGTTCGCGAGTGGAAGCGGCGCAAACAGGAGGTGTTCGTTCCGCTCGTCTACAAGCCGGGCGATCTCGCAGAGGTCGACTTCTTCGAGGTTCTCGTCGACGTCGCTGGCACGCGCCGTAAGGCGCACATGTTCGTGATGCGGCTCATGCACTCGGGCCGCGACTTCGCGTGGCTGTATCCGCGTCAGGATCAGACGTGCTTCATCGACGGCCACGTGCGTGCGTTCGCGCACCTCGGCGCAGTGCCGCATCGGCTCGCGTACGACAATCTCAAAGCGGCGGTTCGCAAGATGCTCGTCGGTAGCGAGCGCGAGCTGCAGACGCGTTTCGTCGCGCTCGCAACGCACTACTTGTTCGAGGCGAGCTTCGCCCGCCCGCGCACCGGTCACGACAAGGGCGGAGTCGAAGCGCGAGGTAAGGGCATCCGCTGGCAGGAGCTCGTCCCGATCCCGTCAGGTCCGGACCTCGCGACGATCAGCGCGGCGCTGCTCTCACGCCTCGATGCCCGTACCACTACGGCTTTCGCCGACGAGTACGCGGCGATGTTGCCACCGCCGTCGATCGCGTTTCGCTCGGCGCGTTGCACGCCGGGCGTCTCGGTCTCGAGCCGCAGTCTCGTCAAAGTCGACGGTTCGCACTACTCGGTGTGGACGACCTGGGCGCGTCGCGACGTCACGGTCTACGCCGGTGTCGACGAGATCACGTTTGTGTTCGCCGGCGACCAGCGTCTCGTCAGCCATCCACGTCAGTCCTTCGGTGGGCGCTCGGTCGACTACCGCCACTACGTGCGCGAGCTAGCGCACAAGCCGCAGGCACTACGTCAGGTTGCCGACGAGCTCATCGCTGCGCTCGGCGAGCCGTTCGATGCCGCGTGGCGCATGCTCGTCGATCAGCATGGTCCCAAGCAGGCCGCTCGCGTGTTCGCGCAGGTACTGCAAGCAATCGAGCAGCGCGGCGAGCACGATGTCGCTTGCGAGGTCAGAGCTGCGCTGGCGAGCGGCGAAGCGTTGCAGCTCGCGGTGCGGCCACGGACGGAGGCGACGTCGATGCCGCGCGAGCAGCTGCCGTCGAGTCTCGCCGGCATCGAGGTGCTCTCAGGTGCTGCCGCCGACTACGACACGTTGCTCGGCGGTGTTCAGTGAGCCGCGAAGCGATGGTCGCGGACCTTGTTCGCAAGCATGCTCGGCAGCTCAAGATGCCCGGAGCGGCTCGCGAGCTCGAGGCGCTCGCCCGGCAAGCACGCGAGGAGAAGTGGTCGTACGAGGAGTACGTCCAGGAGGTGCTCACCGTCGAGGTCGCTTCGCGCAGCGACTCCGCCGTGCGCCAGCGACTTCGGGACGCGCGGTTCCCTGAGACCAAGACGCTCGACCAGTTCGACTTTGCCAGCGCTGATGGTGTCGACGCCGCGCAGATCGCCGACCTCGCGCGGGGCGGCTGGCTCGAGCGTGCCGAGAACGTGATCCTCGCCGGACCGATCGGCACCGGCAAGACACATCTCGCGATCGCACTCGGCATCGAAGCCGCGAAGCAGCGACGTCACGTTGCGTTTGCGCGAGCCGCCGACCTGGTGCGCATCCTCGTCGAGGCCCGCGACCAGCGAGAGCTCGGCCGCACGCAGCGACGCCTAGACCGCGTCGACCTACTGATCCTCGACGAGGTCGGCTTCGTTCCATTCGACCGCGCAGGCGGCGAGTTGCTGTTCAACGTGGTCGCATCGCGATACGAGCGCCGCAGCGTGCTCGTCACGACCAACCTTCCGTTCAGCGAGTGGCCGAAGGTCTTCGGCGGGGACGAGAAGCTCACCACCGCGCTTCTCGACCGCCTCGCTCATCATTCGGCCGTGATCACCACCAAGGGCAAGAGCTTCCGAATGCGGAAGCGCTCCGAACCAACCGAAGAGGAGGCTTCCACCAAGACGACGAAGTCGGTTAAAACTCGCTAGCCGTGATCAATACTGAACAACTGGGTGGGTGAGTTTTGGCGTAGCCGGGTGGGTGAGTTTTGGGACGGCGGAATCATCGAGTAGAGCGGACTTCCACCACGTGTCGTGGTGTGAAGCAGACCGATCACGTCTGCACGGGCTGTGACGCCCGGTTCGTGCTCGCCGAGGAAGTGAGCACGACGTGGCGCAAGGCGGATGACAGCTCGACGATCCCCTCGCCGCGGACGTATCCGCGTTCTTGAAAAGCGCCTCCGTGTCGCCCGGAGATCATCGCGTCGAATGCTCGACCACCGTTCGGTCATACCCGTCGAGTAGAGCGGACTTCCATCGCGTGCCGTGGTCGTGACGCATCCCGCGGAGCCGCGCGCGCCGCGCACGCGACCATCAGGCC
>JACDGR010000402.1 GCA_013821525.1 Actinomycetota bacterium | reverse complement strand
GTCCACGATCCCGATCAGTAACACTGCTGCCACCAAGTGACCCATCGTTCGAGTCTGCCGAAGCGGCCCTCACGACTGGGCGCCTGCCGCGAGCTCGGCGACCGCGTCGGTCCGCGTGATCAGCAAGGTGCCGAAGAAAGCGACAACCACTCCGACGAGCAGCGGGATGCCCCCGTAGGCGGCCGATGCCCGGTGTTCCTTTAGAAACAGCGGCTCGAGCAGCAACGGCAGAAACGTCTGCACCGAGCTGGTAACCGGCACGACGACCGTAGCGCGACGGCGCTGAAACGCCGTCATGCCGGTGATCGTCGCCGCAACTCCGAGCGCGAGACCGAGCACACCCCAGCTCGCCACCTGAGTCCAGTGCCGCGAGCCGACGGCGTCGCTCACGAGCTTCGTCGCAACGTTCGTTCCCGCGAAGCCTGCACCCGAGGCGACCATCACCACCGTCGCGCTGTCCCACCCCACGCGCTTCAACGCGAAAGGGAGGAGCGAGAGCGTCGCGAGCAACCCGGCAACGTTGACAAGAGCAACGCCGCCCCGGTGAGCCTCGGTGTGAGAGGGCGCGCCCCAGGCGACGAGTGCGACCCCGCCGATGATCGCAAGAACGCCAACGATCCCGAACGCCCCCACGTCCTCGTCGAACACCCGCGCGCCAATCGCAAGCAACAACAGGAGACCAACGGCGAGCAACGGCTGCACAACCACAAACGGGGCAAGCGAAAGCGCATAAACCTGCGGGGCGATCCCCGCCGTGCCGAGCAACTGCCCGAGAAGCCAGCGCGGCCGACGCAGCAGCTGCCAAAGAAGCCCAACGCGAAGGTCGAGCGATTTCGGCGCCTTCCGCGCTTCGAGCGCCTGAAGCGCCAACCCAAGATTGAACAGAACGGACGCAACAAGCGCCGCCCCCACCCCAACGAAGAACATCCCACCTCCTACCACGCCTCGCCGCTCAAGCCTGCGCGACTCGAGACGCTACCGGACGAACGAGAAGCACCAAACCCACGCGAACAAGCCTCAGCAATGCATGAGCAACATCCAGAGAAGCAACCTCGCGCCCCCGACCGATCTCCTCTCGGCAAGCGTCGATCGCGCGCTCATCCGACGCCGCGCGAGCCCCGGTAACGGCGCCGATTCTGAGCAAGTTTCAGTGCGACAACCGTCACGTCAGTTCGATCCGCACAACCCCGCCAGGGGAACACCGCGAGAACCGCTAAAGCTTCGTTTCGTCGAATCCGATATCAGTCTGGATGGATGGGACAGCAGCCATACCGGGGAGCATCACGCCGAGCGAGGCGCTGCTTGACGATCGGTATCTCCTCGACGCTCTGCTCGAGCACTCACCCGACCATCTCTACTTCAAAGACACAGGGAGCCGGTTCCTCCGCGTCAGCCGGTCACTAGCCCGATGGATGGGGCTACAAGACCCGCTCGAAGCGATCGGACTTTCCGACGCAGACTTCTTCGCCGCCGAGCATGCTGAGAAGGCCCGGATGGATGAGGACGTCATCCTCCGCACCGGCCGTCCAATCGTCGCTGTCGAGGAGCGCGAAGTATGGCGGGACGGGCGCGAGACGTGGGTCTCGACGACGAAGACCCCGTTGCGCGATCGCAGCGGCCAGATCATCGGCATCTTTGGGATGTCGCGAGACATCACCGCCCGCAAGGCAGCCGAGAAGCTCGTGACAAACCAGGCCGTCCAGCTGGCCGAGCAGGCGCAACTGTTGCGCGACCTCGCGACGAGAGACGATTTGACAGGTCTCCTGAACCGGCGCGGATTCTTCGACGCCGCAGCCAGCGCGATCGAGCTTGCACGGACGGCTTCGCACAGCGCAGTCATGTTCTTCGTCGACGTCGATAGCCTCAAGCAGATCAACGACTCCCAGGGGCACCAAACAGGCGACCGGGCACTGACCTCGATCGCAAACGCGCTGCGCGACATCGCCCCCTCAGACGGCATCGCCGGCAGGATCGGCGGCGATGAGTTCTGCCTCCTCCAGACCGCCGGGCCAACCGATAGAACACTCGACGAAACCGACATTCAGCAGGCAATCGCCGAGGCCGCCGCGCCCGACGTGCCCGGACTCACCGCGACCGTCGGACGAGCTGACGCGACACCCACCGACGACCTCGCTCGCTTGATCGCACGCGCCGACCATGAGATGTACTCGCGCAGGGCCCGACGCGAGACCTAGCAGCCAGCTCTCAGGCCGCGACAGCCGAGAAGAGGACGATTACGCCACTCAGGCGTCTGTGCGGAATACTCGCTCAAGTCAGCGCATGAGATGTCGCGGGGTGCGAGACTCGCCGTGGTGGGTCTTGCTCTCGATTGAAAGTGGGTTAGCAATGGCTGTCGGCATTCGCATCAAGCTCGCGGGAATCACCCAGGAACAGTTCGACCACGCACATGACCACATCAACCCGGATCGGACGCTGCCGAAGGGGCTGCTCTTTCACGCTTCGGGGCCGATCGACGGCGGTCGGGGGATCATCGACTTCTGGGAGTCCCGCGCTGACTTCGACGCGTTCTCGCCACGGATCGCCGAAGGAATGGCGGCGGCTGGAATCGAGCCGCAGGGTCCACCAGACATCAAGGAGTTCCCCGTACACGAGATGATCGGCGCCTAGCGCCCGCAGCGCCGATCCTGCATCGCGTAGATGTGCGTGGGCGGCAGCCATCGTCCGGCTGCCGCCCAGCCGAACGTCAGGGTGCTGTGAGTGTGTGTGAGTTGTCCCGTCCGGCTGCCTTGAGCAGCAGTGGCTGACGGCCCACTCGGACAAAGACCGGATCGTCGGTCGCGTAAAGGACGAAGAGCGCGTGGCCCAGCTCGTGAACGAAGGTCACAATGAACGGGGTTAGCCAGAGGGAGACGATCAGCGTCGGTCCTCATTAATGGCCGAGGACCCTTTGCTGAAATCACGAAAGGCGGAGGTGAGAACGACGCGCTGACGCGGTCGCGAAGTCCATTAGATCCGCCAGTGTCACGCGCGCGCTCAGCGTCGTGATCCAAGGCCCAGGAC
>JACDGR010000401.1 GCA_013821525.1 Actinomycetota bacterium | reverse complement strand
ACACCCGGACCGACACCGGTCGCCCTGACGCGCCACGTCCGACGCGACCGGCAGAATCGAGCCCAAGCCGGCGCGCCAACCCGCCGAACAACTCTCACGCGGCAAGATCACGCAAGATCGAGGTTAAGGGTTGCCGGAAGGCGCACGGCTCCTGGTCGTTCCGTGTCGACGCCGGCATCGACACGGACACGGGAAAGCGAAAGCAAGTGACCCGGTCGGGGTTCCGCACCCGCGACGAGGCGGAGGCCGAACTCTCTGCGACCCTCGCCGCGCTGAACTCGGGTATGTGGACCGATGACAAGGGAACAACGGTAGGGGAGTGGCTGAAGCAATGGCTGGAGGAGACGGCACGGATGGGTGCGTCACCGAAGACGCTCGCCAACTATCGAGGCCATGTTCGTGACCTCTGGACACCTCAGCTTGGGCGCATCAAGCTGAGGGATCTGCGCCGATCGCATATCGAGAAGGCGATTGCCACCCTCTCCGACCCGGTAAAGGACCGGAAGGTCGGAAACGCTGGACGTCGGGTCGAGAAGCGGTCGCCCGCGACGATCGACGGCTACCGGAGAACAGTGCGAGCGGCGCTCTCTGCGGCACAGCGGCGCGGCCTCATCACAATGAATCCCGCGGTCGGCCGGCTCGACGCAATACCTCGGGGTGCAACTCGCGAGCTGAGTATCTGGCAACCCGATCAGACTGCGGCCTTCTTGGAGCACGTCCACGCTGACCGGCTGAGCGCTCTCTACGAGCTGGCCGCGTACGCAGGGCTGCGCCGCGGCGAGCTGTGCGGCCTCCGGTGGCACGATCTCGACGGAGACAACCTCGGCCTTCGCGTCCGACAGACCATCGTCGAGGTGAGCAGTAGCCAGCTGTCCCGGGAACAGGCGACGTGCCCGGTGTGCGGAGAGTTCCACGTAGGCCGGCTGTTCAAGGAACCCAAGAGCCGAGCCGGCCGGCGATGGGTTCCGCTTGCTACACCCGCTCGGGACGCGTTGCTCAAGCACCGGGAGGCTCAAGAGTCCGAGCGGCGCGACTTCGGCGCCGACTACGCCGATCACGACCTCGTCTTCTCTGAGGTCGATGGGATACCCCTACGTCCCGGGAGCGTCACGGCCGCGTTCGAGGCTCATGTGAAGGCGTGCGGCCTCCCGGTGATACGCCTGCACGACTCCCGGCACGGAGCCTGCTCACTCCTTCTCGCCGGCGGGGTGCCGATCGACGTCGTTCAAATGATTCTCGGCCATGCCTCGCCGACCGTCACAAGGCAGGTCTACGCCCACGTTCTGCGGGCGGCAACTGTTACGCAGGTGGAGGCGGCATCAGAACTGCTCACGAAGTTCCGCCCAATGTCTGACTGAGAACGACCATTTCCGCGCCCTCGGCGACTCCCTTCTCCGCCTTATGGCTGGGGGGCGATAAAGGGGCCACGTTCAACGCCAGCCAAGAAGGTCGCCTCGGTGAGGGCGTCGACGCCTTCGGGGGATATTGACGCATTTGCGAAACTGGCGCTGGCCCTGAAAGTCGCTTGGCCGAACCAGGGCCTTCCTGACAGTTCTGCGGACGTAAAAAGCGCCACGCCAGCGAATGTCGCGTCATGAAACGAGCAATCTCCCACAAACAGCCCCTGCCCGAACCACGCTCGACCGCTAAAGATGGCGCCGTCAAAGTGGCTTTCGCCGCAAAATCGCGTCTGATAGAAGGAGGCGCCACTGCGGAAGCTTGAATTGGAAAACCACGATTCCTGCCCAAAGGTTGCTGCGCTAAACCAGCTTTCCCCCACGAATTCCGCCTCACCGAACATTGCCACCGACTTGAAGTGCGAACTCTTGAAGGATGAACCGCAGAGGAACCTTGATCCGCCAAAGGAGACATCATCGGTAAACTCCGCCTCATCGAAAACTGCATCTGTCAGGAAGGTGGTGTCGAGGATATGGGTGGGACCCTGAAATTGAACCTTCGAGAACACTGCCCTGCCACCAAAGACTGCGCCAGATAGGGAGGCATCCTCAAGGATGGCGCCGGTGAGATCAAAGTCCGCGCGTCCCCAGCCAGTGGCGACGTCATCTTGGAGGTGTTCAATAATGACCTTAAGGATCGTCTTGCGCACCTGGTCTTCTCCAGGTCTGTGGCCCTCGGCTTCGCGGGGTTGATACGGCATTCTTAGGTATGCACACAAAACGTCAATGCAAGTCTGTCGTTGAGTTCGCCAATCGTCAGCTAGGCGGGCCATGGCGTAGACGCCGGCCAGTCGGACAGCGGCTTGCTCGCTGCCGAGCTGCTCGGCCGACTTCGAATAACGGTCGGCGAATTGCTGCGCATCGGCTCGACTGGCGTCGCCTTCGGCCAGTCGCTGCTTCCTGTAGGCGTAAAGACCTGTCAGCAAGGCACCGGCAAATGCGAGGACGGTTAGAGTTGTCTTAATCACCTCCAGCGTGTCTACTCGCGGGGAGCCACCTGGCGCCTGGACCGGTGTGGCCGCCTTGGCGAGTTGGAGGTAGACGAGCCGTGCTACGAGCCACCCGACGAGCAGGACCACGGGGGCTACTGCCCAGACCGGCCACAAGTGAGGTGCGTGCTCTCCTCGGCGTCGCCGCCGAGTACCGAGCATGCTCCGGGCCGCACTGACCCTCCGGAGAGTCTGACAGACGACTCCTGCCTTCCTGCTCATGAGACCGACGTTAGAGCGTCGGGTGATACGCGGACCCGCGACATCACGCACCTGCTCGCGCTGGCAGGGCCTGACGTGTGCAGTTCGCACGCGCCCCTATAGAGCCGTGGTGTGAGCAATCGGTGAGCAATCCGACCTGATCTGACGACGGCGGACCGAAACGCGAAACGGCCTCTGACCGAGAAGCTGCAGGTCAAGGCGCGTTTGGCGCGTTGTCTGGGGGGTGGCCAGGGGCGGGGTCGAACCGCCGACCTTCCGATTTTCAGTCGGACGCTCGTACCAACTGAGCTACCTGGCCGTACGAGAGGCTTTCGCCTCTCGTGCAGCGACCCCGACGGGACTCGAACCCGCGACCTCCGCCGTGACAGGGCGGCGCGCTAACCAA
>JACDGR010000400.1 GCA_013821525.1 Actinomycetota bacterium | reverse complement strand
GCTGGATGCACCGCCCGCGACTCTAATCCGCGCGCAGCCGCGGCTACCCTATCGCGGTGCGCCGCTACCACGTGACGACGTTCGGCTGCCAGATGAATGCGCACGACAGCGAGCGCATCAAGGGCATGCTCGAGGAGCTCGGCCTCGGAGAGGCCGCGAGCCCGGACGACGCCGACGTCGTTGTCTTCAATACGTGCACGATCCGAGAGAAGCCCGACCAGAAGCTCGCCGCGTACATGGGCGAGGCGGCGGCGCGCAAGCGCGAGGATCCGGACCGCGTGATCGCCCTCGGCGGGTGCTTCGCCGAGGCCCAGCGCGAACGAATCTTCGAGCTCTATCCCGCCGTCGACGTTGCGTTCGGCCCCGGATCGATCGCGCATCTCGGTGACTGGCTCGGCGCCGGCGGAGTGGGGGTGGCGCGCGGCCGGTTCGGTCTCGACGACCGCGACTTCGCAGCCGAGCTACCGACCCGCAACGAGCGCTCGTTCCAGGCCTGGGTGCAGGTCTCGATGGGCTGCAACTCGAAGTGCTCGTACTGCATCGTGCCCGCCGTGCGCGGCCGCGAGCAGAGCCGCCGGCCCGGGGAGATCCTCGCCGAGGTACAGCGCCTTGCCGACAGCGGAGTGCGTGAGCTGACGCTGCTGGGGCAGAACGTCAACTCCTGGGGGCGCGATCTGCTGCCCGACATCCGAACCGAGTTCGGCGAGCTGCTGCGTGCGTGCGACCGGGTCGACGGCATCGACCGCATCCGGTTCACGAGCCCGCACCCGAAGGACTTTCGCGACCCGGTGATCGAGGCGATCGCCGAGTGCGCCGCGGTGTGCGAGCACGTCCACCTGCCGCTGCAGTCGGGATCGTCGCGTTTGCTGAAGGCGATGCGCCGCACGTATACGCGCGAGCGGTATATCGAGCTCGCCGAGAAGATGCGTGCCGCGATCCCCGATCTCGCCCTCGGAACCGACATCATCGTTGGCTTCCCCGGCGAAACCGAACAGGACTTCCTGGAGACGCTCGAGGTCGTCGAGCACGTCGGCTACGACAGCGCGTTCACGTTCGTCTATTCGCCCCGCAACGGCACCGAGGCAGCCGCATTGCCGAATCAGGTGCCGCACGAGCTGAAGATCGAGCGCATGGAGCGACTCGTCGAGCTAGTCCAGCGGATCGCGCGGGAACGCAACGAGGCGCGGGTCGGCCGGTCTGAAGAAGTGCTGGTCGAAGGCCCGTCGCGGACTGACGCATCCGTGCTTCGCGGGCGAACGCGCCGCAACACGGCTGTCAACTTCACCGGTGAGGCGCTGGCGGGCGAGCTCGTCGAGGTGCGGATCGAAGCGGCGACGTCGATGACCCTGCGCGGCAGCCAGCGCGCCCTGGTCGCGGTCTGAACCTTCCCCTCACACTTTTCGGTCAGGATGGGCCAATGCGCATCCTGCTCACGGGCTCGTCAGGTCAGATCGGTACGAATCTCGCGCTGCGGTTGCTGCGCGACGGTCACGAGGTGTTCGGCGTCGACAAACGTCCGAACGCCTGGGTCGGCGACGCCTTCCCGACCCTCCTCCAGGATCTTGCCGGGCATTACTCGGCGTACCCGGGCGGGATCAACGGCGTCGAGTACCCCGACGTCGACCTCGTCGTCCACCTCGCAGCGCACGCCAAGGTGCATCAGCTCGTGCGCCAGCCGCACCGCGCGCTCGAGAACACGATCATGACCTTCAACGTGCTCGAGTACGCACGCGGGCGGAACCTCCCGATCGTGTTCTCCTCGACGCGCGAGGTTTATGGAGACGTGCATCGGTTCGAGGAATACGCGGAGGAGGCCGCCGATTTCGCCTTCACCGAGAGCCCGTACTCCGCATCGAAGATCGCGAGCGAGGCGTTCATCTACTCGTACGCTCGCTGCTACGGCCTCCGCTATCTCGTCTTTCGCTTCTCGAACGTGTACGGCCGGTACGACAGCGACCTCTGGCGCATGGACCGCGTGCTGCCGTTGTGGATGCACCAGCTCTCGCGTGGTGAGCCGATCACCGTCTTCGGCGGCAACGACAAGGTGCTCGACTTCACCTACGTCGACGACTGTGTCGACGGCATCACCCGGGGCGTCAATGCACTCGCCGGCGGGCATCCGGGCGGCGAGACGATCAACCTCGCGTTCGGTCAGGGCAACACGCTCGTTCGCGCGGCCGAGCTGATCGCGCAGCAGCTCGGCGTCACACCAGACCTCACGCTCGCGCCCTCCCTGCTCGGCGAGGTGACGCACTACGTCGCGGATGTCAGGAAGGCGAACGACGTCCTCGGCTGGAAGCCGGTGACGCCGCTCGAGGAGGGCATCCCGCACGCCGTCGCGTGGTTCAAGGAGTGGCGCGCGGCCCATCCCGAGGAGGACCGGGAGTTCGTGCGCCCGGGTGTGGCGGACGAGCTCGTCCACGGCTACAAGGAGCCAACGGGCGCCTAGATGGTTGATGCCATCTAGCGTGATCGCGCTCTTCGGGCCGACGGCCTCGGGTAAGACCGCGGTTGCCGCCGCGCTCCGCGCACTGCTCGCTGCCGATGGGAACGCCGCTGCTTTGATCTCGGCCGACTCGGCCGCGCTCTTCGCTGGGCTCCCGATCATCACCGCTGCTCCGAGCGATCACACGCAGCTCGTCGGCGTCGTCCCGCTGACCGAGGACGTGTCACTCGGTGACTACCAGCGGCGTGCGCACCTGGCGATCGATGTTGCGCTTGCCACAGACCGGATCCCATTCGTCGTCGGCGGGACGGGGCTCTACTTTCGCGCCGCGATCTCATCGCTCGCCGTGCCTCCGCCGGTCGCGCCGGAGCGCCGCGTGCACTGGCAGGCCGAGTACGACCGGCTGGGCCCCGAGGGTGCGCACGCGCTGCTCCGCTCGGTCGATGCGGAGGCAGGTCGGCGCGTCCACGCAAACGACCGCCGGCGGGTCGTTCGCGCCCTCGAGCTCGCCGAGACCGGCACCTCCCTCGCCCCCGAGCACGACAGCCTCTGGGCAGACGACGCACGCCACGAGACGCTGCTACTCGGGCTCGACGTGCCGTTGCCGGAG
>JACDGR010000043.1 GCA_013821525.1 Actinomycetota bacterium | reverse complement strand
CCTCTACGGCGCCGGGCTGCGAGTCTCGGAGGCCGTTGGTCTCGACAAGGCAGGCGTCGACCTCGACGACCGCCTCGTCCGCGTCGTCGGCAAGGGCGACAAGGAGCGGGTCGTGCCGCTCGGGCGTCCGGCTGCCGAGGCGCTCCGCCGCTACCTCGCACGTGGCCGCCCATTCCTCGACCGCCGCCACCGCCCGGACCTCTTCCTGAATGCCAAGGGCGGTGCGCTGACCCGGGCAGGCGCCTTCCTGATCCTGCGCAAGCTCGCGGCCACCGCGGGCCTCGAGCCCGAACGCGTCCACCCCCATCTGCTGCGCCACTCCTTCGCCACCCACCTGCTGGAAGGGGGCGCCGATCTGCGATCGGTGCAGGAGATGCTGGGCCACGCCGATCTGGCGACGACCGAGCTCTACACGCACGTATCCGATCGGCGGCGCCGGGAGTTGTATTTCCAGGCGCACCCTCACGCGCGCCGGAATCCGGAAGGACGCGGTGATGATGGATCCGCACGTAGTGACGCTATTGGCCCTGGCAACGGGAGCGGCGTGGCTGATGACGCGCGCCGGGCTCGCTAAGAATCAACTCGAGCTGAGGCGAAAGCGCAAGACCTGCCCCTCCTGCGGCAGGTACGACCGCTGCACGTGCTTGTAGCTACTTCTTACGACGCAAGAGCTGTGCGATCTTCGCAGCAGCATCGCGAAGCTCGCGCGGCTGCTCGTCGTTGTCGGCGAGCGAAGCGAGGATCTGAATCGTCTCCGGCCGTGCCGAGCCGTTCTTCAGCGAGACGACCGCCAGGCGCCTGACCGCTTCATTTCCGTCGTGGGTCAGCAACTCGTGCAGGAGCGGCCGCACATCGTTCACCACCTTCGGGTGGTCGCGCGAGAGCTTCTCCAGCGCGAGCAGTGCCGAGCCGCGCACTGCCGGGCTGTCGTCCTCGAGTCCACGCCGCAGCAGCTCCGTCTTCTGGCGAAACCGGAACTGTCCGATCGCGCGATAGGCGACCGCCCGCTCGCGGAAGTCGGGTGCCCGCGCAGCTGCCTCGAGCTCCTCGTCCCACTGCGCGCGAAGCTGCGACAACTCGCGCTCGTTGCCCTCTTCGGCGAACGCGTCGGCCTGCGAGGCGGCGTCGGCGAGCGTCATCGGCTCGGGTACGCGCGGCGCGGCTCGCCGACGTACGTCGCCGACGGCCGAATGATCTTGTTGTCGGAGTGCTGCTCCAGCACGTGCGCGGACCACCCCGCCGTCCGTGACGCAGCGAAGACGGGCGTGAAGAGGTCGGTGGGGATCCCGAGATAGCGATAGACCGAGGCCGAATAGAGGTCGACGTTCGGAAAGAGGTGCTTCTCCTCGAACACGGTGCTCTCGGCGGCGTCGGTGATCGCGAACCAGTTCGGCTCGCCGCCGTCTTGTGAGAGCTCCTCCGACAGCTCCTTCAGGATCACCGCACGCGGGTCGTAGGCGCGGTAGAGCGGATGGCCGAAGCCGTACAGCTTCTCCTTGCGCTCGAGCATCGCGTGCACAGCGGCCGGCGTGCGCTCGGCGGTCTGCCACTGCTCGAAGAGCTCCATCGCCGCCGCGTTCGCGCCTCCGTGCAGGGGACCGCTGAGGGCGGCGATCGCGGCGACGACGGCCGAGGTGAGGTCGGCACCGGTACCGGCGACGACACGCGCCGCGAACGTCGACGCGTTCATCTCGTGCTCGGCGTGCACGATCATCGCGATGTCGAAGATGCGTGCGGCACGCGCACTCGGAGCGTCGCCGGTCAGCATCGTGAGGAAGCCCTCCGAGAGACCGAGCGAGCTGTCGGGCGCGACCGGATCGAGGCCCGAGCGGCGACGGTGATGCCGCGCGATCGCGGTCGGAAGCTTGGCGATCAACCGCGTCGCGGCCGCAAGGCCTGCGCCGCGGTCGATCGAGCCCTGACCCGACGTCCCGAACGCGAGCGCCGACGCGGCGGTGCGCAGCATGTCCATTGGCGAAGCGTCGACAGCCGAGCGGTCGATCAGGTCTGCGACGGCTACGGGTAACTCGCGATCGGCGAGAGCCTCTATGAACGCGGAACGGCCTGCGCTGTCCGGCAGCTCGCGGTGCAGGAGCAGGTACGCCGTGTCTTCGTACGTCGAGTGCTCAGCGATGTCCGCGATGTCGTAGCCGCGGTACATGAGCACTCCTGCGTCGGGGTCAATCGACGAGACGGAAGACTCCGCCACGACGAGCCCCGACAGTTGAACCGACTTC
The DNA here is from genome assembly GCA_013821525.1 of Actinomycetota bacterium. Lineage (GTDB taxonomy): Bacteria > Actinomycetota > Thermoleophilia > Gaiellales > Gaiellaceae > PALSA-600. The sequence goes on along the minus strand of JACDGR010000043.1, from coordinate 12,454 downwards.
TTCGCGGTCGGTGACTGCGTCACTTTGCGACGTCGGAGACCGGGCGTGGCCCGGGGCCGATATACCGCGCGCCCGGACGGATCAGCCGGCCCGTGCGCTTCTGCTCGAGGATGTGCGCAGACCACCCCGCGACACGCGCGCAGCCGAACATCGCCGGCGTCAGGTCGCCAGGGATCCCCGCGATGTCGAGCACGACTGCCGCCCAATACTCGACGTTCGTCTCGAGCTGGCGGTCGGGCGAGCGCTCACGCAGAACCTTCAACGCGGCCGCCTCGAGCGCAGCCGCGACCTCGACGCGAGGCGATCCGAGCTCGATCGCCGTGCGCTTGAGGACGGTCGCCCGTGGGTCGTACGCGCGGTAGACACGATGACCGAACCCCATGATCCGCTCACCGCTGTCGAGCAGATCGCGGATGTAGCGCTCCGGGTCTCCCGCGGCGGCGGCGCCGTCGATCATTGGCAGCACACGCGCGGGTGCGCCGCCATGCAGCGGACCTGAGAGCGTGCCGACCGCCGACGACATCGCTGCGGCGCAATCGGCGCCCGTCGATGCGGCGATGCGCGCGGTGAACGTCGAGGCGTTCAGGCCGTGTTCTGCGGCCGAGATCCAGTATGTGTCGAGTGCCTTGACCGCCCGCGGATCGGCTTCGCCGCGCCAGCGGATCAGGAACTTCGCTGCGGCATTCTCGCCTTGCTCGATCTCGGCTTCCGGCACGGGCGCTTGCTTGCCACGCGCCGCCTGCGCGACGACGGTCAGCGTCGCCGATGAGAGCCGAGCGAGATCGTTGCGCGCCTGCACGTCGTCGATGTCGACGAGCTTCTGCATGTTCCACTTCGGCCCGAGCGTCGCAAGGGCCGCCTGCAGGTCGGCAGGCACGGAGCCACTCGGATCCTGGAGATGAATCGCCTCGGTCGGCGGGAGCGGCGAGTTGATGTCCTCGTCGACGAGCAGGCCCCAGACGTTTTCGAAGGGGTAGGCACCGACGAGGTCTTCGATGTCGACGCCGCGATAGCGAAGAGAGCCGCCGCCCTTATCGGGCTCGGCGATCTCGGTCTCGAATGCGATGACACCTTCGAGGCCGGGACGAAAGTCGCTCGCCGGGGCACTCATCGGCCAGAACCGTACAGGAACGGCGGTTTCTGGCCGTCTCCCTAGGGGACTGCCACGAACTGGGAGAGGAAGCCGCGAGCGGAAGGCGTGTCCAGGCGGTAGCTGACGCTCTGCCCCGTGCAGTTCTTGTTGCCCGAGGTCGTGACCGCCGCAACCGTCGAACCGATCAGCCGTGGGCCGCCGGAGTCGCCGAAGCAGACCCCGCCCGAGCTCTCGGAGAGCTTCACGTCGGTCGCGTCGATCGTCGTGAACGACGAGACCGAGGTGCGCCGGAGCCCGTCGAAGACGAACGTGCGGTCGGCGAAGCCGTAGCCAACGTTCGTGAACGGCTGGGACTTGAGCGCAGCCTTGTTCAGCGAGTCGGCGCGGGGCAACCCGAGCGGCACCGTGTCGGTGAACGCCTGGTCGAGCACGACGACTGCGAGATCGTGGGAATCGGTCTTCGACGTTCCGTAAGCCGGATCAGCATGCGCCGTGCCGGCGCGAAGCTGGGAGACGCCTACGACGAAGCGGGCGTCGAACGAAACCCAGAAGAGCGTGGATGCGAGGTCGGAGACGCAGTGGGCCGCAGTCACGAAGACCGTCGGGGAGACGAGGCTGCCGGTGCATTCAGGCTCGGGCCCGCTGCCGTGGTCAGCGAGTAGCAGCCCGACGGCCGGATGTGCCGGACCGTCAGGCGAGCCACCCGTGATGGCGGCCGCAGGCGCGACGAGCAAGAGTGCCGCAGCGGACGCGAGGAGCAGAGAGCGTGGCATCAGCCGCCGCTCGAAAAGCCGTAGAGCTTGCCGCTGCCGTGCCCGGTCTTGAGGGCCGCGAGAATCGACGCAAGTGCAATCACGAACATGATCACCGCGACCAGATTCAGATGCTTTTTCATCGGTATGACCTCCTCTCTTCGGGTGATAAGTGAGAATCGAGCGGGAAAGGGTGAGAAGCGGAAGTCCTGAAGCGCCTCGGCTGCGCGCCGGTAGAGCGCCATCGCAGCGTCGGTGTCGCCGGCGCGCTTGCAGGCGTCGCCCTGTGCGATCCACGCGGCCGCGACGTGACTTGCAGTGCCGAGCTTCTCAAAGACCCACTCGGCCGCAGCGAACTCTGCGAGTGCCTCTTCGTCTCGATCGAGCTCGAGCAACGCCCGACCGAGCACGAGATGCACGTTGCCCCGCTCGTCCAGGTAGTCGTCGCGCTGGCAGAGGATCGAGAGCGCGTGCCGAGCCTGCTCCTCTGCGAGCAGCGGAGCGCCACAGCGCAGGTGCACCTGGGCGAGCGACGAGATCGCCTGGGCGGCGTCGCCATCGTTGCCGAGCTCGAGTGACAGGCCGAAAGACTTCGTGAGATAGCCGACCGCCACCTCGGGCTCACCGAGGAGGAAGCTCAGCCCACCGAGGTTGTTCAGCAGGCGCGCAGCCGTCTGACGGTCTCCGATCCCCTTGGCGAGCGAGAGCGCGCGCTCGGCGTAGCACCGGGCGACCATGGGCTCGCCGAGGCGCTCGGCGACGAGTGAGCACTGCATCTGCGCGCGCGCCACGAGGCGGTCGTCGCAGACAGACTCGGCGAGCTCGAGCGAGCGCTCTGCGTCAGACTGCGCCGCTTCCCATTCGCGTTGAAGCTGGTAGCAGCGCGAGCGCCAGTCGAAGGCCTTAGCGCGGAGCTGCTCGCCCGCCACGCCGCCGCCCTCTGCGAGGCCGAGCGCCGAGGTCAGGAGAGAGATCGCGTTACTGACCTTGCCGAGCTTCAGCCGGCAGCAGCCGAGACGGAACATCGCCTCCGCGCGGTCGACATCCTGGAAGCTCGGCCCTTCGGCGAGCACACGAGCACGCTCGACTGACGTGATTGCCGACTCGAGGTTGCCGAGATGCATCTGTGCCCAGGCTTCGCAGAAGAGGGCGCGCAGCGCGAGGTCCGGTGAGGAGACCGTCGGCACGACGACCTCCCCGAGCAGCTCGACCGCTTCGGCGTACCGGCTCGCGAGCACCAGGCGCTCCGCCCGGTCGAGCGCCATTAGCGCCACGGGGCGCCCGTCGGACCTCGACGTCCGCACGACCATGGGCTTGGCGGGAGGAAACGAGAGGAGTGCCGCAGAGCGTTCCATGTCTCCTACCTAAGTCGCACGACTCGCCGACGTCTCTCCCCTCCCGCAGGCTCCGGGCATCCACGTTTCGGGTGGCCGGTCCCGCCGCTTCATGCCGGTCGAGGCGCGCAGGCGGTGTACCCTCCGCCACCGATGGCGCACAGCGTGACACTGATTCCGGGCGACGGAACAGGACCGGAGCTGACGGAAGCGACCCGTCGCGTGCTCGAGGCGACCGGGGTCGAGTTCAGCTGGGACGTCCAGGAAGCGGGCGTCGACGTGATGGAGACGGCTGGTACACCGCTGCCCGACGAGACCCTCGCTTCGGTCAGGCGAAACGCCGTCGCGCTGAAGGGCCCGATCACGACGCCGATCGGCACGGGCTTCCGGTCTGTCAACGTTGCACTCCGCCACGAGCTCGGTCTCTACGCATGCCTCAGGCCGTGCAAGACCTACGAGGGGGTGCGCTCTCGCTACGACGACGTCGACCTGGTGCTCGTGCGCGAGAACACCGAGGATCTCTACGCCGGCATCGAGTACGAGGCGGGCTCGGAAGACGCCGAGCGCGTGATCGCAGAGCTGAACAAGCTTCAGAAGAAGCAGATCGCCACGGGCTCGGGCATCTCCGTCAAGCCGATGAGCCGCGCGGCGTCCGAACGGATCATTCGCTTCGCGTTCGAGTACGCGCGCACCCACGGGCGCAAGCGCGTCTCCTGCGTGACGAAGGCGAACATCATGAAGTTCACCGACGGGCTCTTTCTCGACGTCTTTCGTGACGTCTCGCAGGAATACCCGGAGATCGAACCATGGGAGAACCTGGTCGACGCCGTCTGCATGGGTCTCGTCCAGCGGCCCGAGGAGTTCGACGTGCTCGTGCTCCCGAACCTCTACGGCGACATCGTCAGCGACCTGACTGCAGGTCTCGTCGGAGGTCTCGGCGTGGCACCGGGTGGCAACATCGGGCCCGATACGGCCGTCTTCGAGGCAACCCACGGGTCGGCCCCGAAGTACAAGGGCCAGAACAAGGTCAACCCGACTGCAATGATCCTCTCCGGGAAGCTGATGCTCGACCACCTCGGCGAGCGCGACGCCGGGCAACGCCTCGAGGACGCAGTCGCCGCCGTGATCCGCGAGGGCGAGCGCGTGACCTACGACATGAAGCCGTCCCGCGACGACCCGTCCGCGGTCGGGACGAACGAGTACGCGGACGCGATCATCGACAAATTGCAGGCATAGGCTCACGGAGCCAAGGAAAATGGAGGCTTCGAGATGAGACGCAAGGTGACCGTTGTCGGTGCGGGGAACGTCGGGGCGACGTGCGCACAGGTTCTTGCGCAGCGCGACTACGTCGACATCGTCCTCGTCGACATCAAGGAGGGCCTGCCGCAAGGGAAGGCCCTCGACATCAACCAGATGGGCGCCGTGCTCGGCTACGAGCCGAACGTCACCGGCTCGAACGACTACGAGGCGACCGCGGGTTCCGACGTCGTCGTGATCACCGCGGGCCTGCCGCGCTCGCCCGGAATGAGCCGCGACGATCTCGTGACGACGAACGAGAAGATCGTCAAGGACGTGACCGAGAAGGTGGTCGCGAAGAGCCCCGAAGCGATCCTGATCGTCGTCTCGAACCCGCTCGATGCGATGTGCCACGTCGCAAAGGCGGTCTCCGGCTTTCCCAAGGAACGCGTCTTCGGCCAGGCGGGGATCCTCGATACGGCCCGCCTCCAGACGTTCATCGCCTGGGAGACGGGCGCGTCGATCAAGGACGTCGCCGCAGTCGTGCTCGGCGGCCACGGCGATCAGATGGTCTCCGTCGTCTCCGCGACTACGGTCGGCGGCGTGCCGATCCGCAAGCTCGTCTCCGAGGAGAAGATCACGGCGATGGTCGAGCGGACGGCCAAGGGCGGCGGCGAGCTCGTGCAGCTGATGGGCACCTCGGCCTGGTACGCGCCCGGCGCGGCCTCGGCCCAGATGGTCGACTCGATCATGCTCGACGAGAAGCGCGTGCTCCCGTGCACCGCCTTCCTCGAGGGCGAGTACGGGATCGACGGCCTCTACATGGGCGTTCCGGTCAAGCTCGGCGCGCAGGGGATCGAGCAGATCCTCGAAGTCGACCTCGACGACTCCGAGCAGCAGGCACTCGGGCGCAGCGCCGACGCCGTTCGCGAGGTCGTCGGCGTTCTCACGACCACCTAACACGCCACAGACGGGACCTGGGCTACCGTCCGCGCCACATGGATCTCGGTCTGCGCGGCAGAACGGCGATCGTCTGCGGAGCTACTTCCGGCCTCGGGCTCGCCTCGGCTGAATCGCTCGCCGGCGAAGGCGCCAACGTGACGATGTTCGCGCGGCGCCGCGAAGAGCTCGAGCGGGAATCGAACCGACTCGGCGCGCTTGCCGTACGGGGAGACGTGACCAATTCCGCAGACCTCGAGCGTGCTGTCGAGCGCACGGTGCAGGCGTTCGGCGGCATCGACATTGTCGTCTGGAACTCCGGCGGGCCGCCTGCCGGCCCACCGTCGTCGATCACGGATGAGCGCCTCGAGGCGGCGTTCGAGCTGCTGCTCCTCCCGGCCGTGCGCCTCGTGCGGCTCTGCCTCCCTGAGCTCGAGCGAAGCGAGGCCGGACGCGTGATCTGCATCACATCCGCCGCGGTCAAGGAGCCGACGCCGAACCTGGCGCTATCGAACACGCTCCGCCCGGGGTTGACCGGCTGGGCGAAGTCGCTCTCCCGCGAGCTCGGGCCCCAGCGGATCACGGTCAACTGCGTCGCACCAGGACGGATCGACACGCCGCGGATGACCGAGCTCTACGGCGCCGACGGCCCGCCGCCGCAAGAGCTCGCGCAGATCCCCCTTGGACGGCTAGGCACGCCGCGGGAGTTCGGCGACGTCGTCTGCTTCCTCGCGTCGGATCGTGCGTCCTACATCAGCGGCGCGACAGTCCAGGTCGACGGCGGCAGCTCGCGGTCGTTGCTGTGAGAGCGAAGATCTTCACCCCGGGCCGCGCGCTGGGGGTCGGGCTCGCCGTCATCGTCCTCTGCCTGGGGCTCTATCTCTTCCCCTCGAACGAGTACATCTTCCTGCCCGATCCTGCACACCCGGTCGCGCCGCTCGTCACGATTCGCGGCGGGAAGGATCCGGTGCGCGGGGGTGTCTACTTCGTCGACGTCGTCGTCCGCAAGGCGACGCTGCTGGAGAAACTCTTCGGCGGTCTGCACAACGGGGCCGACCTCTATCCTGCGAGCGCGGTCGAGCCTCCGGGCGTCAACGACGCCCAGCGCCGGCGGATCGACCTGCAGGACATGCACCGCTCGCAGGAGATCGCCGCCGCTGTCGCGCTCCGCGCGGCAGGCAACAAGCAGGTCGTGCTGCGCGGAACGGGCGCGCTCGTCGACCTGATCGAGCCCGGCAAACCGGCCGTCGGGACGCTGGAGCCCGACGACGTCGTGACCGCGGTCGACGGAGTCCAGGTGGTCTCGCCGAGCGGCGTGTTCGCCGCGATGAAGAAGCACACGGCCGGCGAAACCGTCCGGTTCACGATCCGGCGCGGCACCAAGACGCTCGTCGTTTCGATGAAGACCGTGGCGGCGGGCAACGGGTCGACCCGCCCCGTCGTCGGCGTCTTCCTCGAGACGGCGCTCGACATCCACCTGCCGTTCGAGGTTCGAATCGACGCCGGGAACGTCGGTGGCCCGTCAGCCGGCCTCGCCTTCGCAATCGAGGTGCTCGAGGAGCTAGGCCGGGACGTCGTACATGGCCATAAGATCGCGGCGACCGGCGAGATCTTCGCCGACGGCAGCGTCGGCCCGATCGGCGGCATCAAGCAGAAAACGATCGGCGCGCGCGAGGCGGGTGTGGATGCCTTTCTCGTGCCGGCTGGGGACAACGCCCGCGACGCCCGCAAGTACGCGCACGGGCTGCGCATCATCCCTGTGGAGAGCTTTCCACAGGCGTTGCGCGCACTGGCGACACTCGGCCCCACGAGCTAATCAGGGCTCGGTTTTCCCGCTCGGCGAACTTGCCGGAAACTGCACGTTTTCCGTTTAGGCAAGCCTTTTTGGATCATCGAAGCGGCCGTAGAGTGCCCACCGCGAGCAGGCGATCCGCTCCCCGCGCCACGACTCCAACATCCCGGAAGAGGACAACCGACATGACCCGACCGACCCTCCATACGTGCAACGACTGTTACTTCCGCCGCCACGGCCTGTGCGCCATGACCCCTGAGCATCCGTGCCCCACGTTTCGCGCCGCGACGCTGACGCTCCAGCCGCCGCGCCAGCCGCGCCTGATCCCGCTCGCGGTTTCGGCTGCGGCCGTTGCGTAGAGTAGGAAGGCGTGGACGGAGAACCGAAGACGAAGCCCGAGTCGCCGCCGGCACCCGCAGCGAAGATGGCGCGGCCTCGCAAGCGCGGGTTCGGGAGCAAGCTCGAGGAGGGGCGGCAGACGTTCCAGCCGGGCCTCTGGTCACGGCTGATCGGGATCGGCGTCGTCCTGCTCTACCTGTTGCTCTTTGCCGTCTTGAACACGCGGCACGTTCGCGTCAGCTTCGTCTTCGCTGCGACCCGGGTCTCACTGATCTGGGTGATCCTGCTCTCGCTGGCGATCGGCCTGGTGCTCGGCGTGCTCCTGTCGCAGGTGCATCGGTTCCGCATGCGCCAGACCCGCAGCCGTTCCTGACCGAGCGCCGCCCTAAGCGGTGACCGGGAGCGCAGAGGCGAGTCGCGCGACACCCTCGTCGATCTCGGCAGGCGAGACGAAGCTGAACGCGAGCCGCAGTGAATCTGCGGGGCCGCCAAAGTCCGTTCCTTGCACGAAGGTGACGCCGGCTGCCTCGGCCGCCGGCAGCAACTGGGTCGCATCGACGCCGTCGAGGTCGAGCCACAGGAAGTAGCCGCCCTCGGGCCGGGTCGCGCTGACAGCCGGGAGGTCGCGATCGAGCGCCGCCAGCATCGCGTCTCGCCGCGCACGCAGCAGGCCCCGTACGCGCTCGAGATTCGGCTCGAAGTGCCCGCGGCTGACGAACTCGTGCACCGTCGCCTGGCCGAGCAACACGGGCGTGATGTAGGTCGATGTCGCGGTTGCCTCGACCTGTCGCGCAAGCGCTTCGGGGAAGACGAAGTACCCGACCCGAAGGCCGGGGGCGATCGTCTTCGAGAAGGACGAGCTATAGGCGACCTCGCCGTCCGACAGGTCGAAGAGGGACGGCAGGGCCTCGCCTTCGTAGCGGACGAGTCCGTACGGGTCGTCCTCGAGCACGAGCACGTCATGCTCTCGAGCGAGCTCGACGATCCGGCGACGGCGCTCTTCGCTGAGCGTCCGGCCGCTCGGGTTCTGAAAGGTCGGGATCAGGTAGAGGAACGCCGGGCGCTCCCCGGAGCTGAGCGCTGCCTGGAGCGCGTCCGGGTCGAGGCCCTCGTCGTCGCACGCGAGGAGTTCCGTGTGCGCGCCGAGCTCGCGCAGGATCTTCAGCGGCCGGTCGTAGGTCGGCAGCTCGGCGAGCACGCGCTTGCCCGGCGCGAGCTGCTGGGCGAGGAAGACGAAGCCTTGCAACGACCCGTTGGTGATGAAGACGCGCGAGGGATCGACGCCGTGCCGCCCGGCGATCCATTCCCGCAGCGGCGCGTAGCCGGACGACGGGCCGTACGAGAGAATCGTATGACCGTCGCGGGCGAGCGCGGAGGATGCACAGTCGGCGAGCTCGTCGACTGCAAGACACTCGGGTGCGGGAACGCCGCGCGCGAAAGAGATCGTTGCCATCGCACCCACACTAGACGGAGTGCCGGGTGTGGCGGTGAATCAGATGGAGGGCAGTTCGACGACGAACCGCGCGCCGCTCGGATCGCCGTGCTCGTACCGCAAATCGCCGCGGTGAGCGCGCGCGTAAGCCTGCGCGATCGCCAGGCCGAGGCCTGTGCCTGCGACGCGGTCGCGCGAGACGCCCGCCCGGGTGAAGCGCTCGAAGAGTGTCCCTTCGAGCTCCGCCGCAACGCCTGGCCCGGAATCTTCGACGAACACCTCTACCCCTCCCTCAGCGACCGCGCGTGCGGTCACGCGTACCGGTGCCCGGCCATACCGAAAGGCGTTCGTGACGAGGTTCGTGACGATGTGGTCGAGGATCGACGGGTCGATCCGGACGACGAGGCTCTCCGGCACGTCGAGCAGGACGTCGGCCGCGCGACCTGCCGCGGCGACCGCGACCACCTGAGCAAGACGTTCGCGCACGTCGATCTCCTGCGGATGAATCTCGACCGCCTCGGCGTCGAGGCGTGAGAGGTCGAGCAGTTGCTCGACGAGCGACGCCATGCGCATCGTCTGCTGTTCGAGGGCGACCCTGAGCTCATCTTTCTGTTCCTCTGCGAGACGCTCGTCGAGGTGATTGAGCGTTTGCACGAAGCCGTGGATCGTCGTCACCGGAGTGCGCAGCTCGTGCGCCGCCAGGGCGACGAAGTTCGCCATCACCTCGTTCGCGCGCTCGAGGGCGAGACGCGACGAGTGCTCTTGCTCGAACAAGCGCACGCGGTCGAGCGCGATCCCGGTCAGCGCCGCGACCGTTTCGAGCACGCGCAGCTCCTCGTCCCCGAAGAACGGCGCGTACGACGACGTCCACACGAGTAGGCGCGCCCCCTCGGCCTCGATCGCGACCACCTCGGTGCGCTCGGGCGCCTCTGGCTCACCTCCTGCGCGCAGGCGCTGCTCGGCCTCCGGGTCGAGCCCACGGACGGCGAGCAGGTGACGATCGGAGTCGTACACAGCCGCGCAGCGTGCGCCGACCAGTGAGGCGGCAGGCCCGAGCACCCGGTCGGCAACCTCGGCGCGCGTCGTTGCGAGCGTCATCAGACCGCGAATCGCCTCCTGCAGGCGCTGCTGCTCCGGCGTCCGCCAGGAGGCCCTGATCATCTGCGGCGGAGCGAGCCCGAGCATGAAGGAGAGCCCGCTGATCGTGCCGAGCAGGCTGGCGATCACGGCGACCCAGGTGTCCGGGCTTTCCTGCGTCGCGACGCCGACGATCGCGAACGTCAGCAACGCGGATGCGAAAGCGAGGAGACGCATCCGACGGCTGGCGATGCTCGGCTGGCCACCGCCCGCCGTCCAGAGCTGGAACGCGACGACTGTCGACAGCACCGCCCAGTGGACGACGAAGGCGATGATGTACGCGATGAACCAGGGCGGGCGGTACTCGCCCGTCGCGGGAAAGCGCGGCAGCGCGAACGTCCAGACGGTGAGTCCGATCGTCAACGCGAGGACGAGGACCCGGATCCGAGCCGACAGCGGTGAGAAGACGGCCGCGAAGCGGTAGATGAAGTAGGGAAAGAGGACGAGCAGCTCGATATCGAGTCGCTGCGGAATGTCCTCGAGCAGGCCGTGCGGATGCGTCGGCACCAGGCGGCCGACGGTCACGATCAGCCCCAGGGTCAGGAACGCGAAGGCGAGCCAGCCGGCGGCGGAGTCGCGGCGGCGGCGCCACTGGCGGAGGGCGAGCACCGAGAGCGCCACGAAGACGATCGTGTTCACGATGCCGATCGCAGATACGAGCAGGTGCAAGAAAGCCCCCCGATTTTTGACCAGCCAGATGGTATGCCCAGGTTCGACGGACGCCGCGGGCCACCTGTCCAAGCGCTAAGCCCGCTCTTAGCCTGATAGGTGAGAATCCACACATGGCGACGCGCGTACTCGTGGTCGACGACGACCCTGCGATTCGGTCTGCGGTCTCGCGCGCGCTGCGCGTGGACTACGACGTCGACGAGGCGGGCGACGGGGCCGAGGCGCTCGCCCAACACGCGAAGAACCCTGCCGATGCAATCGTGCTCGACCTGCTGATGCCCGAAGTCGGCGGCCTCGAGGTCTGCCGCTCGTTGCGCGAGCGGGGTGACGAGGTGCCGGTGCTCGTCGTCACTGCGCGTGACGCGGTCTCGGACCGGGTCGAAGGCCTCGACGCCGGGGCTGACGATTATCTGGTCAAGCCATTCGCTGTCGAGGAGTTGCGCGCGCGATTGCGAGCGCTGCTGCGACGCACCGGCGGAGGGGACGGCACGCTGCGCTTCTCGGACGTGACGCTCGACCCATCGACTCGGGAAGCCTCGCGGGGCGACCGGCGCCTGCAGCTGACACGGACGGAGTTCAACCTGCTAGAGCTGTTCCTGCGCAATCCGCGCCAAGTACTGACCCGCTCGCAGATCTACGAGCGGGTGTGGGGCTACGACTTCGGCGCGACGTCGAATGCGCTGTGGGTCTACATCGGGTACCTGCGCCGCAAGCTCGAAGAGAACGCCGAGCCGCGCCTGCTGCAAACCGTGCGGGGCGTCGGCTACGCCTTTCGCGAGGAACAGTGAGCTTCCGTCAGCGACTGACCATCCTCACCGCTCTCGCGATCGCGGTCACGGTGGCGGGCGCGTCGGTTGCGGTCTGGGAGATCGCACGGCACGAGCTGTACTCACAGCTCGACTCGACTCTCGCCGGCCAGGCGAACCAGGGCGGCCCGTTCGGCGGCAGTCCTTACTCGGTCATCGTGCATCCAGACGGCGACCAGACCGGGGTGTTGGCGGGAGCCTTGCCCATCACTTCGCGCGCCGCCGCCGTGATCGGGGGCCGAGCGCAGGCCTACTACACGGATCTCACGGTCAAGGGCGTCGCGCTGCGCGAACTCGTCGCGCCGACGCGCGGGGGCGGTGCCGTGCTGACGGTGCAGCCGCTCTACCCGACTCAGCACGCACTCGGCCGAATCAAATTCTGGATCCTGCTCATCGGCGGGATCGGCATCGCGGCTGCGACGGCTCTCGCAGCCCTTGTCGCAACGGCGGCACTTCGTCCCGTTCGTCGACTCACGGCAGCCGCCGAGGCCGTCACTGCGACGGGCAATCTCTCCGAGCGCGTTCACGTGAGCGGTTCCGACGAGCTCGGCAGGCTCGCAGCGCGATTCAACGGGATGCTCGCGGCGCTCGAAGAGTCGGTAGGCCGCCAGCGGCGCCTGGTGGCCGACGCGTCGCACGAACTGCGGACACCGCTGACCGCCGCTCGCACGAACGTCGACCTGCTCCGCGAGGGGCGGCTTCCTGAAGAGGAGAAGCATCACGCTCTCGAGGAGACGTCGGTCGAGCTCGACGCACTGACGCGGCTCGTCTCCGATCTCGTCGAGCTCGCCCGCGGCGAGGAGCGGAAGTTGCGCATCGAGGAGGTTCAGCTCGACGACCTCGTCGCCGCGACCGTCGAGCGCGCGCAGGCACGCGCACCGCAGGTGACGTTCGTGACGGCGCTCTCGCCGACGCAGGTGCATGC
>JACDGR010000399.1 GCA_013821525.1 Actinomycetota bacterium | reverse complement strand
CGCGATCGCGATCCAGCCCGCGCCGGAGGTGAGGCCGTCGACCCACTGCGGCGTGATCGCGAGCGAGAAGCACGCGCCGCCGACACCCGCGAACGCGCCGCCGACGATCGTGTGAAGGTAGCGATAGCGCGAGACGTTGATCCCCATTGCGTCCGCCGCGGCCGGCGCGTCACCGACCGCACGCACGTTCAGGCCGGGTCGGGTGCGGTTCAGGTAGAGCGCGACGACCGCGACACACGCCCACGACGCGTAGACGAGCACCGATTGCCTGAAGAGGATCGGCCCCACGATGTGCGCGTTCTGCCAGGAGTGCGGCAGGAACGGGGAGAAGGATTGCCGTGCCGGCTGGTCGGCGAGGTTCAGGTCGTTGCCGAGATACGACGAGAGACCTGCGGCGCCGGCGAAGATCGTCAACGCGAGACCGGAGACGATCTGGTTCGCGCGCAGCGTCACGACGAGGAAGGCATGGATTGCCGCCATTGCCGCACCTGCGACCGCAGCGACCAGGATCGCGAGCGCGAGCGACCCGGTGCGCTGCACCGCCCAGAAGCCCATCACCGCACCGACCAGCATCATCCCCTCGACTCCGAGGTTCAGCACGCCAGAGCGCTCCGTGAGGAGCTCGCCGAGCGCCGCATAGAGCAGCGGCGTTCCGTAGAGCACGGCCGAGGCGAGCACCACCACGACGACCGAGTTGTTGATCCCGCCAACCGCGAGGATCACCTGGCGGCCTCCGCAACGCGTGCGCGACCGGCCACGCGAACGCGATAGCGGACGAGCAACTCGCCGCCGAGCGCGCAGAAGAGGATCAAGCCCTGCATGACGCCGACGAGCCCTGACGGGAAGTCGACACCCTGAAGCGTGTAGCCCGCGTTCTGGAGGCCGCCGAGCAAGAACGCGACCAGGCAGACAGCGAACGGGTTGTATCGTGCGAGCGCCGCGATCACGATGCCGGCGTAGCCGTACCCGGCCGCGGTAAGGCCACGAGGGTCGAGCGTGTGGCGGAAGTCGCCGTCCTGCGATGCGCCGCCGATCCCCGCGATCGCGCCCGACAGTGCCATCACCGCGAGAATCTTGCGCCGGGTGCGCATCCCTGCGTAGCTCGCGGCGCGCGGCGAGTCGCCGATCACCTGCACCTCGAACCCGAACCGCGTGCGCGTGTAGAGCACCCACACCAGTGCCGCGATCACGACGCCGAGCAGCAGGCCGAAGGGCAGCAGCAGCGAGCCGACATGCGCCGTGGGCCAGCTCGCCGCGTCCGGCAGCGTCTTGCCCTGCGGGAAGGTCGGGCTCGCTGGATCGCGCCAGTAGGACTGCGAGTCGAAGATCAGGTAGTTGATGACGAGGGCGCCGACGTAGTTGAGCATCAGCGACGTGATGATCTCGTTGGTCGAGAAGAACGCGCGCAGGATCGCCGGCACGAGTGCGAGCGCGGCACCGCCGATTGCGCCAGCGGCGATCATCGCGGGAATCGAGATCCAGCCCGAGTGGTTGCCGACGACGATGCCCGCGGCCGCCCCGACGATCGCACCCGCATAGAGCTGGCCTTCGCCGCCGATGTTGAAGAGCTGCATGCGGAACGCGACCGCGGCGCAGAGCCCGGTGAAGAGCAACGGCGTCGCAGAGATGAAGGTCGCGTTCAGCGACTGCTGGCCGACGAACCCGGAGTCGAAGAGACGCCGGAAGGTGTGACCCGGCGGGTGGTGCGTCACCAGGAGGACGAGCGTCATGAAGCCGAAGGCGACGATCACCGAGCCGACCGGCACGGCGAAGAGCAGCCAGCGGGGCTGCTGAAGCCGGCGCTCGATCCGGATCAAGCGGCCTCCCCCGCCATCAGCAACCCGATCTGCTCGACGGACGCGGTGCGCGGATCGACCTCGCCGACGATCGCACCCTCGTAGATGACGGCGATCCGGTCTGCGAGCGCGAAGATCTCGTCGAGGTCCTCGGAGATCAAGAGGACACCGACGCCGGAGGTGGCCGCGTCGCGCAGGTAGCCGTGCACGGTTTCGATCGCAGACACGTCGAGCCCGCGGGTCGGCGAGGCGACGATCAGCACGCGCGGCTCGCCGTCGAACTCCCGCGCGAGCACGACCTTCTGCAGGTTGCCGCCGGAGAGCTGCCGGGCAGGGAGATCGGGGCCGCCGCCGCGCACGTCGTAGCGCTTGATCAGCGCGGCCGCATAGTCGCGAATCGCCTGCAGCCGCAGGAACGGGCCCTTGACGACCCGCCTGCCGCGGTAGGACTTGAGCACGACGTTCGAGGCGATCGAGAGCGACGGCGCGACGCCCGTGTGGAGACGGTCCTCGGGGACGTGGGCGACGCCCGCACGAATCGCCTCCCGCGCGTCGCCGCCGCGAAGGCGCTTGCCGGCGACGAGGAGCGACCCGCGCGCGCAGGGCCGCATCCCGCTCAACGTCTCGGCGAGCTCGCGCTGGCCGTTTCCCGCTACGCCGGCGATCGCGAGCACCTCACCCGCGCGCACCGAGAGAGACACGCCACGCAGAGCATCGCCGCCGCGATCCCCGCCGGCCCAGATGTCGACGGCCTCGAGCACCGACTCACCGAGCTCGTTCGTGCGCTCGATGCGTCGCGACACGTCGATGTCGCGACCGACCATCAGCGAGGCGAGCGAACGCGTGGTCGCCTCCGCCGTGTCGACGGTGCCCACCGTCTTGCCTGCGCGCAGCACGGTGACGCGGTCCGAGACCGCCTTGACCTCGTGCAGCTTGTGCGAGATGAAGATCACCGTCCGACCCTCGTCGGCCATCACGCGCAGCGTCTCGAACAGAGAGTCGGCCTCCTGCGGCGTCAGCACCGCTGTCGGCTCGTCGAGGATCAGGATGCGTGCCTCGCGATAGAGCGCCTTCAGCAGCTCGACGCGCTGCTGCTCGCCGAGCGAGAGCTGCCAGATACGCGCACGCGGGTCGATCGCGATCCGGTAGCGCTCGCCGAGCTCGGCGACCCGGCGCTCGATGCGCCGCGTGTTGACCGTGAAGCGCTTGCCCTCGCCGCGGTGGTCGCCGAGGATCACGTTCTCGGCGACGGTAAACGGTGGGACGAGCCGGAAGTGCTGGTGCACCATGCAGATG
>JACDGR010000042.1 GCA_013821525.1 Actinomycetota bacterium | reverse complement strand
GTCCCCGCCCGCAAGTAGATACGTCTGTTGCCATTCAGCGGTCTTCGTCGCGAAAGCGAACGAGGGGTGGGCGAATTGAAGGAAGACAACACCCGCCCCCTTCTCGCCTCGCGCGTTCTGGTGGCGAAGTCGCCTCTTCAGGGAGAAGTTCGGCCGGAATACGCTGGTGAAGTCCTGTTGGGCCACTCCGCAGCCGTTGTCGGTCACGGTCAAAGCCAGCGCCCCGCAATCGACGTGGATGCGAACGAAGGGGTCGTAACCCTCTCCTCCCTCGTCCCACCGTTGGATCACCGCGTCGACACTGTTTTGGACCCCCTCGGCGAAGGCGTCAAACCGGTCGTCGTAGGAGGTGACGATGTTCTCGATCTGAAGGCAGAGGTCGTAAAGGCGTTCCTCGGGATCAACGCTCGTCGACGTGAGCACGTCGACCAACTTCGGCGTACCGGGATCGCCATTCATCGCAGGCGGGGAGCAAGAATGCTCCGACAGGCTTTCATGGAAAGCCTTCTACCACGCCCATCTTGCTGCTGCTGGCGTTCGCGCCCGACGATGCGTCGCCGTCGTTTAGTCGCCCCGGCCGACTGCCACCTCATTCTCGCTCGGCTCCCGAGCGGCGACCCTTGCCGGCGTCAGCTAGCGGAATGTTTTTTGGCCTCGGCCCCCTCGCCGCTCGCCTTTCGAACGATCAACTTCAATCGAGGCATACCGACTCAACACGTCTAGGTCGAGCGCGTGCGCGACCTCCGCAGTCGTATAGCGCCCGGGCTCGCAGTTCTGGCTGTAGCTGATCTCGCAGACATTTAGTCTTGCCGCGCCGTGCGCAGCAGAAAGCCGCCGAGGCCCCGACCAACAACAGTGCCCCTCGGCGCAGACGACATACCGGTCACCTCAGACGAAGCGTCCGCAGGCGGTTAAGCCCCGCGTCGGCCGGCGAGCCGAACCCCAGGCTAGGTCGAGGGAAGTGCCCGGGCGGGTCCGAAAAGCGGACGGCCGAAGGTCGAGCTATCGTCGTCGGCGACCCCTAGGTAAGCGGGCCAGCGGCGCTTGCGACGCCCTGGCCCTTGGCACCGGAAAGGAGCTCCGATGCAAATACAGCGTATGCCCGCAGCACCTGCTGCGTGCGGTCGGCGCAGCGCGATGAACTCGGCCTCTCCGTGGTGGAGCTTGTGAGGTTCGAGATTCGGAGGCGCGGAGTGAGCGTAAGCGCACGGTTGGATCGCGCGTTACCCGACCGTCCGGGTCAACTGCGACGATCAGGCCGCCGGGGAGGGGCAGCGTTCCTTCCTTTCAGGCGTACCCGAGCGAGGATCAGAGTGGATTTCTTCTTTCCCGATAGCCAAGACCAGATCGATCCGAGCTACGACTTCAAGCGGGAAGCGTCGTCGCTTGATCGCGTACGCCAGCGCGATGACCGCTACGCCCACGAGGTGATCTCACCAGCTCCATACACAGGGATCCTGCTCTCGAAAGCGCTCGTCGACGGCCCGGGCAGCAAGTACACCTTTGCGCAGCGGCACCGGCTCTACCGGCATGGTGTGCGCCGCTTCTTCCGTCTTGATGCGTGCGAGGGGCCGCCGTTGGCGACACTCGGTGACTGTGGCGCCTTCAACTACGTCAGGGAGGAGAAGCCGCCCTACTCAGTGGAGGAAGTCGTCGACTTCTACGACGAATGCGGCTTCGATTACGGCATCTCCGTCGACCATGTGATCCTCGGCTATATCCCTGATGCGACCGAGGTGGTGCGGCCGTTGCGGGAGGCGCCGCAAGAGTGGATCGACCGGCAGGAGTTGACCCTCGAGTACGCCGCCGAGTTCTTACGCCGCCACAAAGCCATCAACGCGAGCTTCACTCCGCTTGGAGTCGCGCAAGGCTGGAGCCCCACCTCGTACGCGCACGCCGTCCAGGTGCTGCAACAGATGGGCTACAGCTTCATCGCGCTTGGCGGGATGGTTCCGTTGAAGACGGCAGAGATCGAGGCGTGTCTGCGGGCGATTGAGGATGTCCGCCATCCCGAGACCCACTTCCACCTGCTCGGGATCACGCGCACCGAATTGGTGAAGCACTACGAGCGCTACGGCGTCGCGAGCTTCGACAGCACCTCACCATTCCGGCAGGCCTTCAAGGACGACCGGGACAACTACTACGGCCCGGAGCGCAAGTACCTCGCCATCCGGGTAATGCAGATCGACGCGAACAACCGCTTGAAGCGACGGGTGCTCGCTGGCGAACTCGACCAGAACAAGGGACGCGGGCTTGAGCGGGGCTGCCTAGACGCGCTCGCAGCCTACGACCGCGACGAGTGCTCGATCGAGACACCACTGGAAGCGCTCGCAACCTACGACAACTTTCTAGGAGAACCTGACCGGCAGGCGGAGTACTGGCGGACGCTGCACGACCGTCCTTGGCGAGCCTGTCCGTGCGCGATCTGCCAGGACGTCGGCATCGACGTCGTCATCTTCCGAGGCACCGAAAGAAACAAGCGAAGGGGCTTCCACAACCTCTTCGTCTTCAACAACCTTCTACACAAGGAGCTCGCCGCCGCATGAAAGGACTTCGCGTCCCTGCCCTGCAACTCGCGCAAGGTCCTACGCGCCAGATCTACTCCTTCGGCCTCGACGGCAAGCTCCTGCACCGCTTCGCCGCCGTGTCCCGCATCGGACGCGACGACGACGCGGCGATCCGCGGCTACCAACGCCCCGAGGTGATCTCTCACATCAACGCCATCCGCGCGTACATCGAGTCGGAGACGCCGATGATCCCCAACGGGATCGTGGTCGCCTTCGACTCGCGTGTTCGCTTCGAACCAACACGAAGCCCAAAGTCAGCATCAGAAATTGGGCTGCTCCAAGGCACGCTGATCATCCCACTCGACGAGGAGGACCGGCCCGGCTGGATCGTCGACGGCCAACAGCGCGCCGCCGCGATCCGGGACGCGCGCGTCGAACGGTTCCCGATCTTCATCAACGCCTTCATCACCGAGGAGGTCGCCGAGCAGCGCGCCCAGTTCATCCTCGTCAACTCGACCAAGCCGCTGCCGAAAGGCCTTATTCACGAACTGCTGCCCGCAACCGAAGCGCCATTGCCGCCGGCACTGCACAAGCGACGACTGCCGGCGCTTCTGCTGGAGCGCCTTAACTACGACGCCGACTCGCCACTGCAGGGTCGTATCCGAACCCCAACCTCGACGACGGGAACGATCAAAGACAACTCGATCCTCAAGCTGCTCGAGAACAGCATCAGCGACGGCGCGCTCTACCCCTACCGCTTCACCGACCACGGCCACCCCGACATCGACGGAATGTTGCGGATCCTTACGAGCTTCTGGACAGCAGTCGGGCAGGTCTTCGCTGATGCATGGGAGAAGCCGCCCCGCCAGTCCCGGCTTACGCACGGCCTCGGCATCCTCAGCCTCGGCTTTCTCATGGACGCGATCGCCGAACGCTTCGAAGGGATCGAGCCGAGCGTCGCCGAGTTCGAGGCGGACCTGGAGTTGATCGCGCCGCTTTGTGCCTGGACCGCGGGTACCTGGAAGCTCGGCCCCTACCAGCGCAGGTGGAACGACGTCCAGAACACCCCACGCGACGTCCAGATGATCGCCGACTACCTGCTAAGCGCTTATCGGCGCGCGCTAAAACGGCGCGAGAACGGCGCGCAAACACGGAAGAAGGCGGCCACTGCGTAACGTCCGGCAACCCGTCGAAGCCGGCCCGTGTGTCGCTCCGTGGCAGCGAGTTCAGCCGTCCGGCTCGGACCGTACTCTGGCTCGCAGGCCGCCTTACGCGGCCCCCGCGCCGTACCTAGGAGAAGGAGCAGTCCATGGCTAAAAAAGCAGTCGTCCTCCTGAGCGGGGGCCTCGATTCGACCACCGTGCTCGCGATCGCCAAGGACGAGGGCTTCCTCCCCTACGCCTTGAGCTTCCGCTACGGCCAGCGCCACGAGGCCGAACTCGCCGCCGCCGCCCAGGTCGCCGCGGAACTCGGCGTCGAAGAGCACGTGATCGCTGACGTCAACCTCAACGTATTCGGCGGCTCGGCGCTCACAGCGGCGATCGACGTACCGAAGCAACGCAGCGACGCCGAGATGTCGCAGGGGATCCCGGTCACCTACGTTCCCGCACGCAACACAGTCTTCCTCTCGATCGCGCTCGCCTGGGCCGAAGTGCTCGAGGCCGACGACATTTTCGTGGGCGTGAATGCACTCGACTACAGCGGCTACCCCGACTGTCGGCCCGAATACATCCACGCCTTTGAGCAGATGGCAAACCTCGCGACCAAGGCCGCCGTCGAAGGCAGGCAGCAGATTCAGATCCATGCGCCGCTGATCGAACTCTCAAAGGCCCAGATCATCGAGCGCGGCCTCGAACTCGGCGTCGACTATGCGATCACACACAGCTGCTACGACCCCGACCAGGAAGGACGCGCCTGCGGCACCTGCGACTCATGCTCGCTCCGAATCAAAGGCTTCCGCGAAGCCGGCGTCGCCGACCCAACTCGCTACCAGGAACGGTTCGAAGTCGTCGCATGAGCTACACGGTCAAAGAAATCTTCTACACGCTCCAAGGTGAGGGAGCCCACACCGGGAGACCAGCCGTCTTCTGCCGCTTCTCCGGCTGCAACCTCTGGACAGGCCGCGAACAAGATCGAGCAAAGGCGATCTGCACGTTCTGCGACACCGACTTCGTCGGTGTCGGCCCCGACGGCGGCAAGTTCCGATCCGCGGCCGACCTCGCCGACGCGGTCGCCAGCCGCTGGCCCTCGCTGAATGGACACGGTCAACGCTTCGTCGTCTGTACTGGTGGCGAACCGCTGCTGCAACTCGACGCCGCCGCAATCGCCGCCTTCCACCAGCGCGGCTTCGAGGTCGCGATCGAGACGAATGGCACCCTGGAGCCGCCGCCCGGCATCGACTGGATCTGCGTCAGCCCCAAAGCCGGCTCCGACACAATTCTGCGGTGCGGTAACGAACTTAAGCTCGTCTACCCACAGCCGGCAGCCCAGCCCGACGCCTTCGAAGCTGCCGAGTTCGAGCAGTTCTACCTGCAGCCGATGGACGGGCCGGACGTCGAGCACAACACGCAACTCGCGCTCGAGTACTGCCTCGCCCATCCACAGTGGAAGCTCAGCCTCCAGACCCACAAGCTCGTCGGGATCCGCTGATGGCTATCAGCCTCACCCGCAAACATTCTCGCAACGGAGTCATGGCCGAACCCACCCCAGTCGGGATCGCCCTCGCGGAGATCTTCAAGGAGTTCACCTTCGAGGCCGCGCATCGCCTTCCTAACGTCCCGGACGGTCACAAGTGCGGTCGACTCCACGGCCACTCTTTCCGAGTCGCGCTACACGTGGCGGGTCCGGTCGAGCCCGAGAGCGGCTGGTTGATGGACTTCGGTGACTTGAAACACTTCTTCCAACCGCTCTACAACCAACTCGACCACAACTACCTCAACGAGATCAACGGGCTCGAGAACCCAACGAGCGAGAACATTGCACGTTGGATCTGGGACAACCTCAAGCCAATCGTTCCGCAACTCACCGAGGTTGTGGTCAAGGAGACCTGCACCTGCGGCGCCATCTATCGAGGACAAACACAATGAGCCAGCCTGTCCTTTCGCTCGCCGAGCGCAACCAGTCGTCCTTCGAGCTCCCTGACGTGCAAGCCGAAACGCCGGCTGTCCCACTCGTCGTCGATGAGGCGGGAATCGTCGACCTCCGCTACCCCATCACGATGCAGGAAGCCAGTGGGACGTCGCACCAAACAGTTGCGAACACGTCCTTCGCGGCAAGCGTTCCCACCGACGCGCGCGGCGTTCACATGAGCCGGTTCGTCGAGACCCTCCACGATTGGCATCGGCGCATCGCCGTCCACACACTTTCGGCTCTGCTCGCCGACCTCAGCGGCCGCCTCGATGCCCAAGAGGTCATTGCCAAGTTTGAGTTCCCACTCTTTCTTGAGCGGACCGCTCCAGTCAGTGGCGGGAGCGCCTTCGTTGCTTATGACTGCTCACTCGAAGGGCGCCTTCAATCAGAGGTCGCGGACTGCACCCTGACCACACGCGTTCCTATTACTAGCCTCTGCCCGTGCAGTCGCGAGATCAGCGACTACGGAGCCCATAACCAGCGCGGCTCGATCGAGATCAGCGTTAGCTTCGAACTGACCGAGCACGCACTGCTCGAATTCGGTGATCTCATCGCGGCGGCCGACGAGGCTGGCTCGGCTCCGATCTACTCCTTGCTGAAGAGAACCGACGAGCGTTACGTCACGATGCAGGCCTACGAGAATCCGGCGTTCGTCGAGGACATCACGCGTGCCGTAGCGGCGGCCCTAAGATCCGACCTCAGAATTCGTGCGGGTCGTGTTCGAGTCGTAAATGAAGAAAGCATCCACAGCCACAACGCGTACGCGGCGATCAAGTGGGCTCACTAGCCTGAGTCCCGGTGGCGCAACACCACGCGCCAAGCCTAAGCGCGGGCGCCCGCCAACGATCGTTCTCGTCGTCGCGTGCTCGCAGCGCAAGCGCATCGCACCACTGATGGAACTTCGGCTCTCGTCGATCACAGCCTCGGCTGCTCGACGCCCTGAGCGATGGAGGTCGCGTCTCCAGCGTTTCGAAGCGGCATCGCACGTAGCGCAAGACCTCTACATGGGCGACCACTGGCACGCGGCCTGTCAGGCCTACCAACTCGCTCAGCGATATTCGACCCGAACTGAGCTTTGGATCGTTTCCGCCGGGTACGGGTTGATCGCGGCCGATGATGCGATCAAGCCCTATAGCGCGACATTTTCCAGCGGTTTGGCTGACTCTGTCTGGCGCGGTCCAGTCGACGGAGATCGTGACTCGTGCCTGCAGCGCTGGTGGGCGGAACTGGCTCAGACGCGGTCTCTGGCCGAACTCGTTCCACGGGGCGATGGCGCGCTCGTCCTTGTTGCTGGCGCGGCATATCTGACGGCTGTCTCCGCTGACCTCGAGACGGCGTTGTCGCGTGACCCGAATTCGGAGCGAGTGTCTGTGGTCAGCGCTGGTACGCGTGGTAACGGCGCTCTCTTGCCGGTGGACGGTCGCTTCCGTGGCTTGCTCGGAGGGACCGATTCATCCCTCAACGCTCGCTTGCTCGTTCGGCTCGCGGCCGATGCATCGACCCATCGCTTTCGCCGCCCAGCAATGGCTGAGTTCGTGACCGGGATGGCTCAGCAGTTGATCCCGAGCCCACGTCGCCACGGTCGGTCAGCAACGGACGGCGACGTCCTGGTGGAGATCACAGCCATGCGCAGTCGACGCGCGTCCATCAGCAGAACACAAGCTCTCCGAGATCTTCGAAGTCGGGGTGTCGCCTGCGAGCAGACGCGTTTCGCGTCGTTGTGGAGACGCTCGGCTTGACCGGCTAATGCCCTCCGAAAGCCTCGGTTTCTCGCCACAGTCGAACAGTCAGCGCCGTTGACCACCACATACACCACTAGGCAAGCGACGGGTTACTGCGAAGCGCGTCCACGATGCTCGACCAACCCTTTCCGCTTGGCCATGAGATTGGACTCGATGCTTCTTCGCGGATGAACTCTGTCGCGGCGTGCTTCGAGGCGCGTGATGCGATCACAATGTAGTCCGCGTTTCGGGCGTGCTCACGAAGTTGGGTGCTACCGACGTGGCTCTCGTCGGTGATGACTCTGGCGGAGGGTACGAGCGTCTTGAGGTAGGCAGCGGCTCGCTCTGCGACAGCCGGAACGAGCGTGTGGATGAGAACGTTCCGGTTCGCGAGGTGCGCAAACTCGGTTCGGATGTCGTCATCGACTCTTTCGGTGCGCTGCCGAATTGACTCCGGAACGAGATCCTTGAGTTCGTTTCCTTCCAGAAGATCGTCGATTTCGAGCCATGCCTCGCGAGGGATTAGCGGCTTACTGCGTCCGGCGTCCGTCAGAAGTGGCGCGAGAAGGGCTCCGATCAGCGCGGCGCGGCGTGACGTACTTGGGCACGGGTAGTCGGTCAGGACGCTGAGCACGTCGACAATCCACCGCGCGAGTCGCGGCGCCCCACCAGCCCGGCGCCAGACTGTCTCTATCTGGTCGCACATGAGGCTGAACTCGTCCGGCGCCAGCCCAGTTTCGAGAAGAGCGGCGAGGATGTCCGCGAGGGCATCAAGGTCTGCGAGGCCTGATGCGGGATCCTCGGAGATGGCGTAGGCCAGCCCCTGGAGTATGCGACCGCGAGATCGTAGGGTTTCCAAGCGTTGCGGCCCCGTCGGAATAACGGCTCGCACGAGGCGCGGTAGCACCATTCTGAGCGCGTTCTCTCCCGCGAGTGCCTCGACGATCGCGGCTTCCTCGACGAGTGAGTCCTGATCGTGTGCCAGCGACTCTGTCCAAGCCTCGCCTTGATCGTCGGCCACCTGGATCGCGTTTCTCCACTCGGGGTCTTCGTAGATCGCGTTGAGCCAGGTGGCCCAGCTATCCACGGGCACCGCTGGCCGCGGATAGTTCGCGATGCGTTCGGCGAGTGCCGCCGGGGCGGCCACCTCCGTTGGGCCGCCCGCTGCCTCGACCGCCTGCGCGGCGTCAGCGAGCCGGGCGGGGTCGTCAAGGCGTACGGCGGCTTGCACAAGCACACCGGCTCGGTCGCCGAGCGGAAGGTCGGAGCCGGCCTGGGCAAGTGCGAACGCGGCCGCGTCCTCGTGCGCGCTTAGGAGGGCGCGAGCGAAGGCCTCAGAGGTCGAGTCGGAGAACTGAGCGTGAGTGGCGAGCGCGTTAAGCTCGGCTCGCTCCTCCTCTGTGGCTGCGGCGGCGATCACCTCGTCCCGCACGGCGGAGGGCCACACACCGCCTACCGCGGCCCACCGCACCATCCATGCCTTACGGCCCTCAGCGCTCGGGACGAAGCGGTGGTCGCGGAAGATGTCTCCAAGCGCTGGCTGCACGCGATCGCGGAAGGCGCCGAGCGCCGATGCGACGTCGCCACGATCGAGAGCGTCACGTAGGACGCCCCAGTAGATCGCCTTCACGAGATCGTGCTCGACCGAGCGTGGCAGATCAAGGTCTGAGAGCCTGTGCGTGAGCGCATGATCAAGAACCTCTTGCCAGGCTCGTTGTGCTGCCAACTCGCGTGTCTGCAGGAAGCTCCGGTTCACGACGCTGAGGCGCCCGGTCGACCACGCCTCGTCCAGAAGGTCATGTGCGGCAGTGGCATCCCCGCGAGCTACCGCATCCTCGAAGTCGCGAAGGACGCGACCGATGTGGCGGGGAGCGACGCTTGCCCCGAGGGGCCGCCGACTGCGTGTGTCGAGCATCAGATCTACTGCCTTCGCGCACGCCGACGCGCCTTCAATTGGTGAGAGGAGCACGATCACGCCTCCCGCTGCGTGTCGGTGTATCGCATCTGCGAATGCGTCGCCTTGTGCAAGGTGAGCCTCCGGCGCCCGGGCGCGCGCGTAGCTTGGCCACACAAATGCGCGAGCCAGAGCGTCAAGATCCGTGTGCGTGGATGGGTCTCCCGCGAGGAGACACCAGAGGACGCCGGAGGTGTCGTTCCGGACGGCGAGACCGACCTCTCCCGGGCCTAGGGCATGCGTGCGGGTCTCGTTGACGAGTGCCAGCAGTCGGGGTGTCGTGTGCAGCGCATCGACTCCGGCTGCGGCTTGGGCCAGGGCGTCCGTATCGGCGGTAGGACTCACCGTGCGCCCTCGCCGTGAAGCTGCTCCATCTCGTTGATCGCCTTTGCAACGGCCGGTCTGTCCAGTTCCAGTGACACGTCCTCTGCGTTGCGCTGAAGGCCTGAGCGCGTGAAGTTCATCGATCCCCAGATCACGAGGTTCTCGGTGACGAGCCTCTTACGGTGGAGCCCCTCCTCCTCCTCGGTCGTAAGCGCATCATCGAGGGACAGGTTGAGGTGAGTGTCGGCGGCGAGGACCTCGGCGACACGCCGCATCGCGTGCGCGAACGGGCCGTTACCGGAGTGCGTGTTGGTGACGATGTGGATGTGTGAGCCAAGGGACAGCAGTTCGCTCATGACCTCCGAGAGGCGAATCTCGCGCTGGGGCCAGGTCGGGACGAGCGCCGCGAACTCGCCTCCGCCGTTATCCATGACTGCAGCGTCAGTGATCCATGCCGATACGAGCCAGATTCTTCGCGATGGGCTCAGGAGTTCCGCGGTGAACGCGCTCTGGACAAGGTCCCGGATCTCACGCGATGCTTGGCGACTGCTGGTGGAGATGACGCGACTCAGGACAGCGCCTCAGCAAGCTCAAGGGTGACCCATTCACCTTGTGGCGATCGTCCAGCGCCGGTCGTGCGCGGGTATGCCATCACAGACCCGACCTCGATTGGCTCTCCGATCAGCCCGAGGATCAACGCTTGCAGCGCTGCCGAGCTACGGGTGTCGGCGGTGACGCGCACGGCGCCGGCTCGCGAGAGCATGTCACGCGCATCCGCGCTCGCGGACTCGGACAGCTGAATCTCGGGGACGGCCTCCTTGATGAGCCCGCGAACCAGGAGGGGGTCGACTGCTGGGAGGTCGGCGAACCGTGAGTAGGCAGCGCGCCCCGCTCCGCGCGCGGCACGGCCGCGAGGCCACAGGAGGCTATATACCTGCTCGAGGCTCAGCTGGCTTCCTGCCAGGCGCGACGATGCGTAGGCGATGGTGCGCGCGTCGAGTTCGATCCCGAGAAGCTGCTCGGCTCTATCCCAGAGTTCGAGCGCGTCGAGCAGCGCGGTGTCTGTGCTCGGCGAGCTTCCCGGGCGAAGCACTCTCAGGTTGAGCGAGGAGATAACAGCGTGGTCGGCGGAAAGCCCTTCCTGCCGGAGTGCGTGCCGGAGGTCGCTCACCGCCTTGGTTGTCTCTGCGCCGGTGCGGGCTGCGCGAACAGTCGCGAATGCGGTCGCGAGAGGACCAGGCTGCTGCGATGCTCTGAGTGCTCGTCGGACGTTCGAGTCGATCACCTCGTAGTCGGTGGGCGCCAGGCTCGCCGAAAGGAGCCGTGCGAGCCTTCCGGGATCGACGCTCGCAGTGCGACGTATCTCCTCCAAGGTTCCGCCGCTGCCTATGTCGGGCTCGCACAGCCAGACATCAATGGTCTCGTCCGGCTGCGCGGGGTCGACGATGGCGTCGAAGTCGATGATGAGCTCGTCAGCGTCGACGTCCGGGCACATCCGCTGGCAGGCCTCTCGAAGGGCCACCGCGGCTGTCGTCGCGATCACGGGCGCCAGCCAGACGTCAATGTCCGCCGCGCTGGCTGACGCGAGACGTGCACCGAACTCCGAGAGCCTGCGCGTGACGTCTGCGTCCTTGATGAGCGCGCGTAGCCTCGCCATCGCGCGAGTGTCGTCTTGGTCGATGTCCGTGTCATCCGCTGCGAAGACGGCGTCGAGCGCTCGCTCGAGGCAGAGGCTGACGCCGAGGTCGTCTATCGCGGAGACTGCGGCGCCAAGGTCAGGTATTGCTTGGTTGCTTGCAACGCTGACACCGGCGATCGCGGCGAGGTAGAGCGCTGAGAGCCATCCAAGCGAGAACTCGGACGCCTTGCCTCGCAGGGAGGGATCAGCGGCGACCTGATGCTCGAACCATGCGGTGACGGCGGCGCGGCGAGACTCATCCGAGAGTGACGCGAAGGAGGGGATTGCGTCTTTGCGAAGCGCGACCCGCAGTGCGTCGACTGCTGCCCGAAATCCGAGCGCGACCGGTCGCGGATTGCCGTCTGGGATCTGTACTAGCCCGACTTTGACCTCAGCGTCAGCGCTGGTCACGGCCGATCCCACGACGCCGCGGGCTACCTCCACCTCATTACCGAGTGCTGCGGTGTGGAAATGCAAGCCCTGCACAAGCTGGACGCCCGGTGATCCGGTCGGCAGTTCGAACCACCACGATGGAGTTGCAGCTGTGATCTGTGTTCTCCACGAGGCTCGTGCGTTGCTCTGCTGCTCCTGGCGGTCTGCGAGGGAGAGCTCGAGTCTCCATGGACGAAGGAGTGGACGTGCGGCGGCCTCACCGGCGACCTGGAGGCTGCCGACGCTCTCTGTCACGGGCACGAAGGTCTCGATATCAACGACGTGCTCGCCCGAGCTGTCGTCATTGTCGATTGGCACCCAGTGCCAGAGTGTGTAGGACGTGACTCCGAAGCGGCGAGAGGCTCGTCCCGGGGCGAACTCGGTGAGCGCTTGCACGATCGGCATCGCAGTCTCGAGCGGCGGGTCTTGGGGCCGCCTTCCCGGGGCGACGACGTTGACCTCCGGGAGGTTGAGGTCGCCGAAAAGAGATTGGGGCGCGTACTCGGGCAACGGGATGTCGCGTGCGTAGCGATCCATTCGCCCTGGCGTGGCTGTTGTCCAGTTGACCCGGAGCCGCCGTAGCGTCAGGGGCAACACGCTCGTCATGAGGGCGCGCGGTGACTCCCACATGACGGCTTGAAGCTGATCCTCGCTCAGTTCAAGGGCGTAGCGGAGATGGCGCGCAAGGTCTCGCTCGTGGCGAGGGTCGGTCAGGGCCTGCTCAATGACATCCGCGACCCTGCGTTGTCGATCCAGACGCGCCCGCTCCCACCGAGTCCGCTTTATGACCGGCTCGCTGAGGTCCGCCCGGGCGCGTAGCCGTGGGACGCTGAGTGACAGCCAGTCCAGCAGTGCATATGCAGCCTGCATCTTGAGCAGGTGAAGGTTGTCGACCGGGATCGACCGTGCGGCGAGCACCGGAGCGAAAAGCGTCTCGTAACCTTGGTACCGCGCTCGGTCACGGCCGTAGTCGCTGAGGATCACCGTCGTCCAGGGACGCATCGACTGGAGTCGGCCGGCGCGTCCCTTTCGCTGCACGAAGGCTGCGTCGTCGCGCGGCGCCTTGTGCTGAATGACCGCTCCGACCTGAGGGTCGTCGAAGCCAACCTCGAGCGAACTCGTCGCCACGATCACGTCGGCGTGCGGGTCAACGCCTGCGTCCTGGCTGCTTGTGCGTGCGACGCTCAGGCGGTCGGCCGCTCCCAGCGGGTGGCCCAACTGGGGGCAGATGTCCCAGACCTGCCCATCGGCGGTCTTCGCTGCGTCGCTCTGCCCGTCTCTGTGCCGGAGCGCTGCAAGGGGTGGTGCCGGCCGCCCCTCGTAGGCTCCTTCGGCGCTGCGGAGGTTCCAGTAGAGGCGGTTGGTGACATCGAGGTCGTCGGTGAACGCGAACACCTTGCTTCCGCTCGTACCGCTCGGATCTCTGAGTGACCGTGACTCGAGGAGACGCGCCATGAGGAAGGTCGCCTGGATCGTGGTTGAAAGCAGCGCAGTGCCAGAGACGGGGTTGCCGCGAAGAACGAGTGCGTACTCGCCGCTTCGGAGCTCGAGATCGTCGTCGCGGGGGCTGATCTCGTGCACGTCCGTGAGCCCGGTGATCTTGGACATGAACCCGCTCGGACTCTCAAGTGTCGCTGAGAGCCCGACGATATGGAGTGGCGTGTCACGTCCGAGTGCGTTTCTCCAGCGTCGGAGCAGGAGCGCGACCTGGGCGCCGTGGGTTCCTCCGTACGTATGAACCTCATCGAGGAGCAGAACGCGTGGTCGTCGGCTGCTCGCACCGACGAATGTCGGGCGCATCTCCGCGTCGGAGAGGCCACGGTTGAGCATCTCCGTCGTTGTGAACAGGACGTGGGGTGTCTGCGCATTGATGCTGCTGCGTGTGAGGGCAAGCTGCCCCTGGCGGGAACGCCAGGCGCAGCTTGGGCACTCGAGGATCTCGCTTCCGCTAGCGAGGTCTGTGCTTAGCCAGACGAGATCCTCCGAGCAGCCTTGTGGGCAGCGGACGTAACGGCAGGCGTACCCTCCGCTCGTCACTCGCCAGCCGCGAGATGGGCCGCGTGCGTCACGAGCCACCTGCTGAGCGGACCAAGCGGTGGGTCCGAAGAGCGCGCCGACCGCAAGCACCGGCCCGCCGGCGGCAGCGATCAGTTCAACCTGGCTGAGCGCCTCCGCCAACTGGTCCTTCAGCAGTTCGTTTCTGGGGTAGATCGCCAGAACTCGAGCCCACCTGCTCGAGTCGCTGTCAGCAGCGATCTCCGTAAGCGTCGGAAGGTAGAACGCCTTGGTCTTTCCGCTTCCTGTGCCTGCGCACACGATCGTTGCCGAGCGCCGGCCATCAAGCAGTTCGCGGCGGATCCTGATGGCAGCTTCGAGCTGAAATCGCGATAGGAGCAGCCCCGGGCCAGGACCGCCGAGCATTGCGTCCAGCGCGATTCGCTCGCCCGCTCGAAGCGGCGCGCCGTCGGCGAGGGCGTCAATCGCTTCGGCTGGTTCGATCTCGCGTCGCGGGAAAGTCCGTGGACGAGCGAGGACGCGGAAGTCGTTGACGAGTTGTGGCGCCTGCCGGTAGTCCCGTGCCGGCGTTAGCTGCCTGAGCCTTGCGAAGAGCCGCACGCTCTCCCCGAATCGAGTTCGGTAGCGCGGAGGCTCATGACCGAGATCGATGAGCAGGTGATGGTCGAGAAGGTCATCGATGAGCTCTCTGGATCCGCTCGGGTCTCCGCTGTCGCGGAGCACAAGGTCGGCAGCCGCCTCGACCTCCGCGTGGGAAAGTGCCCCGTCGACGCGGCCCCACGAGAGCCAGTTGAGCTCCTCCCGCTCAAGGCGGGAGAGAAGCTCCTCGTGTGTCTGCGTTATCGGAGCCGCCGTCATCGCTCGCGGCGTACGGTGAACGACGGTAACCCATCGTGCGCCTCGAGCCACGCGCGCACTGTTGGCGTCACCTCGTCGAGGCTCGCACCGGTCTCGCTGGAGGCCTCCTTCCAGAACGCGACGACCTCGTCGGGAACTGGCTCGGCGCGTAGCTCATCAAGGTGGGCCGTGACCGCGGTGGCC
>JACDGR010000041.1 GCA_013821525.1 Actinomycetota bacterium | reverse complement strand
ATCGTTTCCGCCGCATCCTCACCCGCTGGGAGAAACGCGCCGACACCTACCTCGCCATGCTCCACCTCGCCTGCGGCCTGATCACATGGCGAGCCGCCGACTGGAGACGCCTACCGCAATAGGCTCTTAGCTAGGCCACGTTCGGTCCGCGCCCTTCGCGTACCAGCCCTAGCCCCTCAGCCGCTCCTCCGCGAGGCTTTGCGTTATGGCGGGCGGGAACAAGCGCACAGGCCCGATTGGCGCGGCCGGCGAGTACCACGTCGCTGTGCAACTCTCACAGCGGAACTGGCTCGCGACGATCACGATCAAGAACTCGCCAGGGACGGACGTTCTCGCCCAGCACGTCGAGACGGGCGTCGTCGTCGCGATCCAGACGAGACGACGGAGATCGCGGCACAGGGATGGATCCTCGGCGCGAAGGACGAGACGCCGACGGACCGGGCGGACGCCTGGTACGTGTTGGTCGGGATGAACGGCGAGTTCGCACGCCCGGAGTTCTACGTCGTGCCTCGCAACCACGTGTCCGCTCATCTGTTTGTCGGCCACCAGCATTGGCTTCGGACGCCCGGCAAGGGCGGCAAGGTGCATCAAGACAGTGGGATGCGCAACATCTACCCGGCGGAGGTGCAGCAGTACAAGGAGGACTGGGCGGCGCTACTCGCGCCAACGACGTCGCGGCCGTACGCGCTGCCCGACTGGTTCGCGACCTACGCCGCGGAACTCGGCCTGCCGCCGGGCCACCCCGACGCGACCGTGTTCGCCTCGCCGTCGGCGACCATCTCGCCCGCGTAGCCCGGCGCGCTCGCGGCTCCGTCCGGGGGCGGGCGTAAGGTCCGGTCCCTTTTGGCTCCGACTCGCGATATGACGCTCACGCTGGACGCTCTCGTCCGCTCTGTTGCGCTGCGCAAAACCGAGCCGCACGGGCTGTTCCTCGGTGCCGGCGCCTCGATCACCTCTGGGATCCCGTCGGCGGAGAACTGCATCTGGGAGTGGAAGCGGCAGATCTTCATCACGAAGAACGTCGGCCTCGAGCCCCAGTTCCGCGACACGTCCCTGCCGTCGGTGCGCGAACGCATCCAGCAGTGGCTCGACAAGGAAGGGCCCTACCCGACCGCCGGCTGCGCCGAGGAGTACGGCTTCTACGTCGAGCAGTGCTACCCGATCCCGGACGATCGGCGCGCGTACTTCGAACGCCTGCGCACGGGCGTCGAGCCATTCGTCGGCTACCGCGGGCTCGCCCTGCTCGCGAAGCACGACGTGCTGAAAGAGGTGTGGACGACGAACTTCGACTCGCTGGGTGCGCAGGCCGCGACTGCCGCGGGCGTCGCTGTCGTCGAGGCCGCGCTCGATTCCGCGCACCGGATCCGCCGGCCCTCCGCCGGCGAGCTTCTGCATGTGGCGCTGCACGGCGACTACCGCTACGACGCGCTGAAGAACACGGACGAGGAGACGCGCGATCAGGACGCGACCTTGCGTGCGGCGCTCGTCGAGCACTGCCGCGACACGAGCGTGATCGTCTCCGGCTACAGCGGCCGCGATGTCTCCGTGATGGACGCGCTCCGCTCGGCGTTTGCAGAAACCGGCACGGGCCGCTTGTACTGGTGTGGGTTCGACGAGGAGATCCCGGAGCACGTCCAGGAGCTTCTCGCGATCGCGGTGGGCGTCGGACGCGAAGCGTTCTACGTTGCCTCGCGCGGCTTCGACGACCTGATCGTGCGTGTCGCGCTCGCGACCCTGACCGGCGAGGCGCAGGAGCAGGCGAAGAAGCTGTACGCGCTCGCCCACAACGACGCCGAGCCGGAGGACTTCACCGTAGAGCTAGGCAAGGTCGTCGACGTGATCAAGAGCAACGCCTTCCCGATCGAGCCGCCCTCCGAGCTCCTGTCGTTCGAGCCGAAGTCCTTCGGCGAGCGCCCGTGGCGGGAACTGCGTGAGAAGACGCGAGGCAAGAACGTCGTCGCCGTTCCGCAGAACGGCCGCGTACTCGCGCTCGGCACGGTCGACGACGTCAAGCAACTGTTCGCCGGCGAGATGAAAAGCGAGATCGAGCGCGTCCCGATCATCGCGAAGGATCTCGCCCGTGATGACGGTGCCGTGATCTCGCTGCTGTTGAGCGCGCTCGCGCGCACGCTCGCCGCGAAGCACGACCTCGAGACCGACGGAGAGAAGGTGCTGTGGTCGCAGGAGGTGAGCCAGCGTATGCGGGTTGGCGGGACGCCGTACTTGATCCACGACGCGGTGCTGCTGTTTCTGCGCCGCTACGCCGGCAAGCAGTTCCTCGTCCTGAAGCCGACGATCAAGACGTTCACCGAGCAAGGCGAACCGGCGGACCGCGACGTCGACCGTGAGCTGAAGCGGCAGATCCTCGGCAAGCAGTGGAACAGCAAGTTCAACGAGGCGCTGAACCGGTGGCGCGCAAAGCTCCTCGCGAAGGACGCGCTGCGGGTCGAGTTCCCGCCCGACTCGGGCTCGACGTTCAAGTTCAACTTGGCGAACGTGCCGGCGTTCGCCAAGCTCGGCAGCACGAACGGCGCCCAGCCGATCACCCTGCCGTCGGCGGTCGCCCGCAACTCGCTGTACGAGGGACTTCACCTGGGAGAGCCAAACCTGCTGTTCGCGGCGAAGACAGGCGACAGCTTGGTCCGCGACCCGCATCCGATGCGCGGGCTCGTGAACAACCGCCCGTTCGACTTCGGCCTCACCGCACGCGGGCTCGCCCCGACGGTGCGGGTGGGTGTAATCGCGCCGGCGCCCGAGGCGCCGAAGCTCGAGACGTATCTGGCGCGGCTGAACCAGTCCGCGCAGCCGACCAGCAAGCAGGAGTACCTGCTTCCCTACCCCGGCTTCGCGCAGACGTTCGGCTTGCCGCTCGATCTGCCACATCGCGGGCACAACGGCTGGGTGGACCTGCCGGAGACGTTCTTGGAGCAGTCGACCGAGCAAGCCGCCGCGACGCTCGGCGAGCTGATCCGGAAGGCGATCGACCAGCTCGACGCGACGACCAAGCCGGACGTTGTGATCGTGTTCGTCCCGACGCGCTGGAAGCAGTGGGAGAAGTACACGGGCTTCGACCTGCACGACTTCATCAAGGCGTACTGCGTGCAGAAGGGGATCGCGACGCAGTTCCTGCGCGAGGAGACGCTGATCAAGCAGTACCAGGGCGAGATCGTCTGGTGGCTCGCGCTCGAGCTGTACGTGAAGAGCATGCGCACGCCGTGGATCCTCGACCGCGCCGACGCAGACACCGCCTACGTTGGTCTCGGCTTCAGCCCGGTCGCCGGCAGCTCGCGCGACAAGCAGATCGTCCTCGGCTGCAGCCACCTGTACAGCTCGACCGGGGAAGGCATGCGCTACCGGCTCAGTAAGCTCGACGACCCGGTGATCCGAAACAAGAACCCGTACATGCGGCGCGAAGACGCGCGGCGGATCGCGGAGAACTCCCGACAGCTGTTCTACGAGTGGCGCAACAAGCTGCCAGCGCGCGTCGTCTTCCAGAAGCGCACCCCGTTCATGCCGGAGGAGCGCGCCGGCTTGCTCGAGGGGCTGCAGGGCGTTGATGACGTCGAGATGCTCGAGATCACCGTCGAGCCCGCGCTGCGCTACATCGCCTCGCGCATGAAGCAGGGCACACTGCAAGACGACCCGTTCCCGGTCCGGCGCGGCGCCGCCGTCGTGCTCGACAAGCGCCGCGCGCTGATCTGGGTGCACGGTGCCGCAGCCGGGCTCGGCGGCAAGACCTACTACCAGGGCAAGAGCCGTATCCCGGCGCCGCTGATGATCACCCGGCACCACGGGAGCGCTTCATTCCGGACCGTCGCCGACGAGATCCTCGGCCTGTCGAAAATGGACTGGAACACGTTCGACCTGTACAGCAAGCACCCGGCGACGATCGGGTCCTCGAACGCGATCGCCCGGATCGGCGTGCTGCTCGAACGGTTCGGCCCGGTCTCGTACGACTACCGATTGTTCATCTAGACGCAACCGCCGCGATAGCTACTGCGATCACGGCCGTGGCTGGACACTCAGGTCGAAATCGAAGCGTCCTGGCCCAGCAAACGCCGGTACAGGACCTTTGTATCGCGGTTTGGCTCGAGTCCAAATTGATCGTCTAGATTGCGGCGCAGACGCTCGTACCGCTCGACCACGGCTTCACGACGGCCGAGCGCAGCCTCTGCTTCGATCGCGAGCTGAACAGGGCGCTCGTTTGATGAGTCGGCGGCAGCCGCTTCTTCTGCAAGTGCAAGGGCGCCTGACGCATCGCCTGATTCGAGGCGCATACGACCGGCGCGTTCGAGGAGGTCGGCACGGAGAGCCGCAAGACGACGCTGCTCGCTCTCTGCCCACGGAAGGTCGCTGCCAGCGAGCGGCTCGCCGACGAAGAGCGCAAGAGCTTGCTCGAGCCAGGACGACTGTTTCTTCGCCTCGTCGCTCCGGCTGAGTTCGGTGAGAGCGTTCTCGAGTTGGTCGAAGTCGGTCGTGACTTGGCTGCGGTCGAGTTGGTAGTGGTCCCTTTCGCGGATCACCGCGGAGTCCCCGAGGTGGTTGCGAGCGTCGGCAGCCGCACGCCAGAGCCGGTTACGACCTTGATCGGGTGGCTGGTCCGGCCAGAGGGTTTCGATTATTTGGTCGCGGTGCCCACCCTTGGGATGGAGAACGAGGTACGCGAGGAGTTCGCGAGTGGCGCCGCGGAGACGGCGACCTTGCTTGTGCGTGCCCGTGATCCTAAGTGGGCCAAGCACCGAGATCCGCACCGCCGGAGGTGGGTTCGAGTCGGCGATCTCCGATCCAGACTCCGTCGCCGTTGCCGTGCCGGGGTGCGTCGACTCGAGTTCGCGAGAGGATTCGACTGACAGCGGTGTTCGTTGTCGTGGTATGAGCGGGAAGGCGCGTTCGGAGTAGCCGCCGCCCAACTCACGAGGGATCTCTCGGTGAAACGGGCGGAGGTGTCGGATCGGGGCCGCGCGAGCGGCGCCGCTCTGTCGGCTATACGCCACGAGCCGGAACAGCAGGCCAATGGCGACGAGAAGAAGGCCCAGCCAGGCGACGAACCCGAGGAGACGATCGGCACCGCCGGAATTGACCAGTCTGGTGGCCGAGGGGAGCGGCGGCCGGCTCTCGACGAGGAGCCAGATCACCGCGACGAGCACGGTGGCACGGAGGAAACGCGAGAGGCTGCGAGCAACGGTTCTCATGTGAGGGCGAGTGCGATCGTTGCGCCGGCGGCGAGGAAGGGCGCCAGCGGTAGCGCGGTGGCGAGTGCGCTGCGGCCACGCTGGATTGTCATGGCGATACCGACTAACGCGGCAAGAGCGAACCCGAGGAGCAGCGCAGACGTCGCGGCGGCCCCGAGTGCGACGGCGATCAGGAGCGCTTGCTTGACATCGCCCATTCCGAGCGCGGCCGGCTGGACGAATGCGAGTACGAGTAGGAGGGCCACGAGCGCGAGCGCCGGGAGGCTGTGGCGGAGCGCGGCGGGTCCGGCGAGCACGGCACAAATCGCGATGGCGGGAAGGACAATCCGGTTGGGGATGCGGTGCTCGCGTAGGTCGATCAACGCGATGACGCCGAGTGCAGCGCCGAAGAGCGCGAGTCTCGGGAGCGAGACGCCGTGCGCTCCGTTCAGCAGGCCGATGACCGTGAAGAGACCTGCGCCGATCAGTCCGGAGAGTGCGGACCTCGTCATGGTTCGCGTGGCGCCGCCGTTGCTTGAGCGGCGACCGTCAGGGTCGAGAGGCCGACGAGGCGAAGCAGGATCGTCGGTGTCTGTTCTCGGAGGCGAACGGTGACACCGCCGGTGCTCGCGACCGCGGTCGCCTGCAGTTCGGGCGAGCTTGTGATCGCCTGGAGGGCGGTGGTTTGTGCTTGTTGGGGGTCGAGGGCGAGTTGTCCTTGGTGAAGCGCGTCGAGGTTGAGGGCTTGGCTGCCGGCGAGGGCGGCGGCGTCGGCTTGGCTTGTGAGGTCGCGACGGACGATGAAGGCGTGGCCGAGGTCGACGGCGGCGCCGAGCAGCATCAGCAGGGCGATCGTGAAGAGCAGGCCGGCGATCAGGACGGAGCCGCGCTCGCAACGCAGCCGTGCCCGGATGGCGTTCATGGCGCGGCCGCGGCGTTCGGGTCGAGGCTTCGGTATTGATCGACGGGCGCTCGCGCTTTGCCGTGGATGGTGACGGTTCCGAACTGGCCGAAGAAGGGCAAGTCGGTGAGGCTGACGTCGACGGTCGTGGTGGCGGTGAGCGTGGCGCCGCGTTGTAGTTCTCCCTCGAGGTTGAGGCTGAGCGGGAGGCCGGTTTGCTGTTGCGCGCGGGTGAGTGCGTCGTTCGCGGCTTGTTCGGCGGCGGGTTGTGAGGGGGCTTGGCTGGCGGCACGGACTGCGTCGCGGGCGGTCTGCTCGGCCGCAAGGCGCCCCTGCTCGATCCGGCCAAACAGCGCGACGAGGAACATCAGCGGCAGCAGTACACCCGCGAGGAGGAGAACGGCCTGGACGATCCCCTGCCCCTCTTCGCGCCGAAGGCTTCTGGCGAGGTGGATCATGGCGTGATCGCCTGTTCGTTGGCGGCGTACTGCTCGACCGGCAAGCTCGCCCTCGCGTGGATGTTCGGGAGCAGGAGCGGGAGCGAGAACAGCTTCGGCGGCGCGCCCTGCACCGTGATCGTGATCTCGCCGGCGTCGGTGGTGGCGGTTGCGTGGAGGTGGGAGCCGGCGCCGCCGGCTGCGGTCAGGATCTGCTCGGCGCGGCTGATGCCGGTTTGCGGTCCGCCGCTGGCGGCGGCGCTGGCGCCGTCTTGGGCGGCTGCTTCGGCGATGTTGCGGGCATGGACGTAGGCGATCGCTTGTCCGGCGAAGCAGACGACAAGCAGGACGAGGCCGAGCGCGAGCAGCCCTTCGATCAGGGCGTCGCCGCGCTCGCAGCCGAGCCTTGGTGCGAGGCGTCGGGTCATCGGAGTCCGGGTTAGCCGCCGGAGATCATGTTGACGATCGACTGGGCGGCGGTCGTGATCGCCGGCCGAAGCAGCGCGATTACCGCCGCTGCGGCGGCGGCGAGTCCGACCGCGAGCACGACCCAGCTGACGATTCCGTCGCCGCGCTCCTCCTGTAGTAGCCGGGTGAGGAGCCGGTTCCAGATCTTGTCAAGCAGCATCTCGTTTCTCCCTTCAGTGCGTTAGGTGGTTTGGGCGAGAAAGCGCAGGAATCCGTACGCGAGCAGCAGAACGAGCACGGCAAGCAGCGGCGCGACTGGGGCGTGCATCGCCAGGTAGGCGCGCTCGGCTGCCCGCTCGAGGTAGCGGCCTTGCTCGGCTCGTGTTTCTCGGGCTTGCTGGCGGAGGAAGTCGAGGTAGGGGCTCTCCTTCGCCGCGAGGAGTTCGGCGAAGCGGCTGAAGGTCGGCTCGCCGGTCTCGCGCGCGACCTGGACGAGCGCCTCACGCTCGGACAGGTTCAGGTGGCGACGGGCGCGCGAGAGGGCACGTTCGAGCTCGAGCGCGAGCGGGCCTTCGCAGTCGCGGGCGGCGAGTTCGAGCGCACGGCGCAGCGACTGGCCGGCGCCGAGTGCGAGCGCGAGCACCGCGATCAACTCGGGCAGGTCAAGGAACAATTGCTCGCGCCGCTGCTTGATCTCGTGTCGCAACATCAGGTCAGGGAGCAAGAACCCGGCGACGGCGAGCAGTACGAGCAGGAACGGTGACGGGAGTCGGCCAACGGCGGCCGCGTAGGGCGCGGCGAGGATGAACGGCGCCGCAAGCGCAACCAGCGCCTTCTCCTGCACGAGTCGACGAAGCGTCTTCCGCCCGCCCGAGCTGCGCAGGTCGCGTTCGTAGAGCGCGCGCACCCGGCGGAGGAGCGGAGGTTCCAGGATCGGGAATGGATCGCCGTTCAGGGATACATGTCGGCTTCGTCGAACGGTGGTGAGGCGTTCGGCGACCGGTGCGCGCTGCGGCGCGAGCAGATGAACTGCGATCAGCAGTCCGCCTGCGATCAGGCAGAGGCTTGAGAAGAGCAGCGTCACGTTCATTGCTGCGTACCTCTGCGTTGTGGTTCGGGGATGCGACCGAGGCGGCGCATCAGCAAGTAGCAGGCGAAGATCGCGATCCCGCCGGCGATCGCGACGGCCGTGCCAGCGGCGGTCTTGTACGCCGCGAGATACGCGGGCGAGGACGCGCCGACGAGCAGCAGAAGCACGATCGGGCTGAGCGCGAGGATCGCCGCCTCGAGCTGAAGACCTGATGCTTTCGTGCGTGCCTTCTCGCGTGCTTCGAACCGCTCGGAGAGCATCACGCTCAGGTCGCGCAACAGAGGCGCGAGTCCGCCGGCCGGCAGCTCAACCAGTCCGGCTCGCAACAGCAACGCGACGGTGCCGGCTGTGCGCTCGCGCGTGGCGGCGAGCTGGTCGAGCGCCGCCGCAAGGCCGTCGCTGCGCAGCCGGGCGTGCATGCGCGCGAACTCAGCCCGCAGCGGTATCGGCCCGGTCTCGCCGAGCAGTGCGATCGCAGCGGGAAAGGCGAGCCCCGCCTCGAGCGCGTCGGCGAGTTGCGCCAGTGCCGCCGGCCAGGCGCGCTGCCGCCCCCGCTTCAACTGCTCATTCCGTCGGCGCAGCCAGACGAACGGTGCGTAGCCGCCCGCGAACCCGCCGATGACCGCAAGCACCGGTATCGCGGTTAGCGCCCAGCCGAGTACCAGGCCGGCGAGTGCTGCCGCGATCACGGTCAGCAGGAAGCGCGTCGAGACGATCCCTCCGCGCTGTCCCTGTCGCCATAGACCAGTGATCTGGGCCGAGGCCGCCTTGCGCTTCTCGTCCGCAAGGCCCATCACGATCAACCCGACGCCAGAGAAAAAGCAGAGCGTGAGCAGCAGGCCGATCATCCGGCCGTGCCTCCGACCAGGAATGCGCGCGCCTCGCTGACCGGGTACGAGGCGGAGCTCGTCGTTGTTCGCGTCGGCAGCGCGCCGGCGGCCGCGACCGGCCCGTTGGCTCGGTAGCTGATCTGCCAGCTGACCGTGGCGACAAGTTGGTAGCCGCCGCTGCCGCAGCTGGAGAGAACGTAAGGGTTGTGGCCTTGGTCGCCGGGCAGGCAGCGCGTTGCGTAGACGTGCGTGATCGCAGTCGACGGAACGGGGCCAGGTTGGTACGGGACGCCGGCGCCGCCGTCGACGCTGCTGCCGTCGCCGAACCGCCATGCGATCTGCGGCACGGCGGTCACCGTCACCGCCTCGCCCGCCAGCGACACGGACAGGCGCTCGGTCGCGGGAGCGGGATCGAGCCAGAACCACGACGGCGCCCCGGTCAGCCCCGCGCTCGCGGGACTCGTCTTTACCTGGCCTGGGCTGAGCGTCAGCCGGTCGGCTACATGCTCGGCGATCGTCGCTGGAGTTAGCGGCGGTACGGCCGGAGCGGTGTTGCCCGTACCGGTGATCGTGAAGCACGGCAAGACCGAGTCGGGCGCGTACTGGCAGACGTGACCTGAGCCGTCCTGGTACCAGAACGATCCAGGACCGAGCGGTTGTGTCTTCTTGAGCAGCGGCGAACTCGCCGGCAGCGACGGATACCGGAACTGCGCCGGCGCATCCATCGCGGCCCCGATCGACCTGGACGACGCGCCACTGCTGACGTGAACGGCCACCATCGCGGTCGGCTGAGACCGACGCGCAGGATGCCCCGCCGTTCTTTCCTGAAAGTCGATCCGAGCGCCAGCCCTTGCACTCGACTGGCCGTATTGCTGGGAGAACGGCCTGATCCCGAATCTTTTGCCGGCTGCGGCCGTTGGCGCGAGGACAAGGCAAACGACCGCAACGATGATCGTGGTCTTCCTCATTGGACGGGTGAGACGCGCCAGACAACGAACCGCTGCGTATTGGCGAGTCGATGAAGCTCGACGTGGGAATGGTCTGTCCCCTTGATCGCCTTGCCGAGTCGGCGTCCGGCTTTAAATGGCGCGACGGTGCGGGTGTCGCGTACCACCACGGTGGCGCCCGTGTACGAGGGCGCAAGGGCGATCGAGAGGATCGTGTAGTGGCCGGAGAGATTCTTGATCTGGATGCCCTGCTTGCGTCTTGTTGCGGCCGCACTGCGGAGTGCCTTCAGCGCCGGGCCGCGTGTGGAGCGTGTCGCCCAACTAGGAATGCGGTTGTGCCAGAGGACGTAGAGGGAGAGCGCAACGTTCGCGTGAATCGTCGTTCGCACGGCCGCCTTCAGAGTCGCTGCGCTCGCTTGCGTCGAGGTGGTCTTCGCGTCTGTCGAGGTCGTTGTGGCTGCCCCGTTGCCGCTGCCGCCGCCGCAGCCGGCGTTGAGCGCCGCGACGAGTGCGAGGAGCAGGAGTGGGCGTGTGGCGGTGGTCATGGTTGGAAGCCGGCGGCGTGGAGGTCGGAGAGGAAGGTGGGGCCGCTGTGCAGGTAGGTGAGGTCTGGTCCGGCGCCTTCGAAGAGCGGGTTGAGCGTTGGTGTGGTGCCTTCGATGCCGGTGAGTTCGACGATCTGGTCGACGTGGCGGGGCAGGAAGCTGCGTTCGCCGTTGATGTAGGTGCGGGGGCGGTCGCAGTGAACGACGAGATCGATTTCGCGCAACCAATCGAGTGCCTGCTGAGAGTCGATGCGGTGGCCGGAGGTGAGGGCAAAGCGAACGAGGTTACGGAGTGCGTGCTCGGCGGATTCGCCGTGGACGCTGGTCATCCCGGAGTGGCCGCTTGCGAATGCCCAGAGGGTGGCCATCGTTTCGGGGCCGCGGCACTCGCCGACGATGATCCGGTCGGGGTTCATCCGCAGCGCGTCTGAGACGAGGTCTTCGAGTGTGATGGCGGGGAGTCCGTCGTTGTTTCCGGGGCGTGCTTCGTAGCCGACGCAGTTGGCGAGCACGGCGGGGAGTTGCAGTTCGGCGGAGGATTCGCAGACGACAAACCGTTCGGAAGCGGGAACGGCGCGACCAAGCGCGTTCAGCAGGGTGGTCTTACCGCTGGAGACGCGGCCGGCGATCACGATGTTCTTGCCGGCGCGGACGGCGGCGGCGAGGAAGTCGGCGGCCTGCTCTGAGAGGAAGTCGAAGCCGACGAGGTCGGCGAGCGAGTTTGCCTTGAGGCGGAAGCGGCGGATCGAGCAGATGACGTGGCCGTTCGAGCTGACGGGTGGGATCGCCGCCGTGAGGCGTGAGCCGTCGGGCAGGCGGGCTTCGATTCGGGGTGTGATGCGGTCGAGGCGTTTGCCTTCGACCTGTTCGAGCAGCCGGTCGAGGAAGGCGCGCACCTGGCGGTCGTCGGTGAAGACGAGATCGGAGACGCGCTCGAGGCGTTCGCCGGTGTCGCGAAAGATGCGGGTTGGTGCGTTGACCATCCATTCCTGCGCGTCGGGGTCGGAGAGCATCCGTTCGGCGATCGCACCGAGGCCGATCAGGTCGTCACGCAACTCGCGCCGCAATGCTTCGAGCAGTTCGGCGGAGGCGTCGCCGTCGCCGGCGAGCGCCTCTGCCTGGTAGCCGCGCAGGACCTGCTCGATTAGCTCCTCGGCGCGCGAACGGCCGCTGCCGCTCGTCAGGTTGACCTGCTCGGAGGCGAGCGCGTGCTCGACGCGGGTGCGGACGAGGTCGCGTGGGCTCAGCTCCGCCACGGCAAGACCACCTCCTCTTCGCCCTGCGCTCGAACCGGCTCGAGCTCCGGCTGGGGCTCGACCGTTGCCCGCGCCGGCAGGGCGAGCAGGCGCTTGCGGCTGCGCGCGACTGGTGCCCCGGGAAGGAAGAGCATGTCCAGCAGCTGGCCGAGTCGGCGGGCATAGCTGCCGCGGGGGTGGGCGGCCGCGAGCGGCAGCCCGGTGCGGACAGCCTTGGCGAGCGCGCGTGTCTCCCAGGGGATCAGCGCGTCGACAGCGAGCTCACGCTCGCGGAGCCCGATCGTGAGCGTCTGCTCGAGCTGCGGGCGCGCGATCGCGCCGGGGCCTCCGACGCCGTTGCAGACGACACGGATCCGCTCGCGGGCGATGCCGAGCGTGTCGAGGAGCAGGTCGAGCTGAGCCAGGCCGGCGTCGAGCTGCGCCTCCCGCGCCCCCAACGTAAGGAGGACAGCGTCGGCGGCGACGAGGGCTTCACGATGGCAGCGCTCGACCGGACCGAGGGCACCCGGTTGCGCGAGCAGGAAGCCGACATCGACGATCACGAGCGGATACTGCTCGGCGAGCGCATCGAGGCCAGCGCGGATCGCGCCCGGCTGGTCGAGCTCCTCGATCACCTGCTCCGGCTGCGCCGGTGCGAGCAGCGTCGGCGGCCAGCCGATCCGGCTGACAAGCCAGCGCTCAAGCAACTCGGCGAGGGCAGCCTCGCCGCTTTGGGTGGCGCGAAGCAGCGCCAGCAGTGATCCCTGGGTTGCGTCGGAGCCGAGCCGGAGCGCAAG
Source organism: Actinomycetota bacterium (assembly GCA_013821525.1). GTDB lineage: Bacteria > Actinomycetota > Thermoleophilia > Gaiellales > Gaiellaceae > PALSA-600. Next base: position 2,442 of record JACDGR010000041.1, on the reverse strand, counting down.
GCCAGCGTTGCCGAGCAGGTCAAGCTCGACCAGCAGCGCCCGCCACTGCCCGCACGCGAGCGCGGCGAGCGAACAGGCAAGCTCGCTCGCTCCGGGAGCGCCCCGGCTGCCAACGACCGCTAGCACTGTCCCTTGCCGCTCTCGGCCGTGTCGCTTGCCGGGTCGCAGGTCGGCCGTCGCTGCGGCGCCGTTGCTCGAGTCGCGAATCGATTCGTGAACCGCTGCTTGCAGGGCGCGAGCATCGATCGGGTCGATGAGAACAGTGTCGAGCGGCAGGTCGCGAAGCAGGGTGGCGTCGTGCTCGTCGGCGGCGATCCCGACCAGGCGCAGGCCCTTGGTGCGGGCGTGGCTGAGCAGGCTCGCCGTCAGGTCGGGCATGTCGGCGGACACAAGCAGCGCCTCCGCGTTGGCGGTGCTGTATGCGAGCGTGCGCTCGAGCGCAGCCAACTCGACCAGGCTCGCCGCCACCGTGACGGCGGCTTGCCCGCCGAAGAGCAGCGTCGCGATGCGCTGCTCGATGATCGGGCTGAGCGCCAGCAGGACCCCGGGACGGGAATCGCTCACGGCGACGTCCCTGCTGCGGAGGCGGTGGCGGCGGGGATCGCGGCGGTGGTGTTGCCGCCGTCGCGGAGCAGATCGATATTGCCGACGCTGTTCGCTAACGCCAACTCACTCGCGAGCGACGGGTTCGGTAGCGCGACGGTCACCGGCACGGTCGCGGAGGCCTGCTGGACCCCGGTTGGTGGCTGGCCGACGCTGAGCACGACGAGGTTACGGGCGATCACCTTGGCGGTGGCGCCGCCGGTCTGGTTGGTGAAGGTCGCCAGCACGCTCACCCGGTCCCCAGCGACGAGGTTGCCGCCGAGCGCGTGCAGGCCGGAAACGGTGAGCGTGAACGCCGCCGGCCCTCGACCCGTTGCTGCCACGCTTGCTCGGCCGAGCGGCAGCCCGGCAAGAACCGGAGCGGCAAGGTGCCGGCCGAACAGCGACGCCTCAGCCGACGCTGGCACGAAATGCACAAGCAAGCTCTGAGCGGCGCTGAGCTTGACGATGCGTAGATCGCGGGCCGTGAGGCGGCTGCCGGCGGGAAGGTTGCGGGCCGCGACGACGACTTCGCTGCTGCGGCTCCGTGATCCGGCAGCAACCGCGACGTAACCGATCGCGGCGACCGCGAGCAGCGCGATCCCGATCAGCGGCAGCGGCTGCGCAAACCGGCGCAGCAACCCGGCTGAACCCCGAGTCCGGCCCGCCATTGGTTGTGGGGACGCCAGCCGCGGCGAGCGGCCATCAATTGCTGACGCTAGGTGCTGTCGGCGCAGACGGGCTTGGGGCGGCAGCTGGTTCATGGCTGCACCAGGTACCCGAGGGCACTGCCCGCGAACTGCCCACATGCTGCCCAACAACTCCCCACGCGCAGCCTCCCCCCGGAGAACTCAACCCGCAGCAAACTTGTATCGCTTCTCTATCGCATACCAATGACCCCTGTCAACTGTCCGTTTCGGACAGGCAGCGTCGGCCGTTGTCGACGGTTGACGAGCGCAGCTGCCGGGCTGGCCGTCGTGCTGGCGAGCTGCCCGGCTGTCGGAGGTGCGGTGGGCGGGTAGTGGTCGCCGGCACCTTCGACGTCCGTTTCTTTGACGTCGTGAAGGAGGCCGACCGTGGATCCGATCGTGCAACTCGCAAAGACCTGGCGGCAGGGCTACGCCGCCGGCCAGCTCACCGAGGCGCTGCGCTGCTGGGGCACCAGCGAGCCGGTTCTGCGCCGCTTCGGCGGCGACCCGAACCGGGTGTTTCGCTTCTTGCGCACCGAGCCGAGCCCGGAGCGCGACCAGGTGTTCTGCGCGCTGCTTCGCTGCGCGAAGCACGACCAGCTCGCAGGCCTGGTCGTGCTCGAGGCGCTGCTGCCCGGGCTGAAAGCATCACTCGGCCGCACACTGGTGGCGGCCGGTGAGAACGACGAGCTGCTCTCGCTGATGCTCGCGAACGCCTGGCAGCAGATCACCTGTTATCCCGTCGAGCGGCGGCCGCAGCGGGTCGCGGCAAACCTGCTGCTCGACATCCGCAAGCAGACGCTGAAGCAGCTGACAAAACACCGTCCGGCATCTGCGCTTCCGCTGAGTGGCCGCGAGCCGGGCGGCCGACGCCAGACGACGGATGTGGAGCGGCCGCTGCGGCGGGCGGTCGCCGCCGGTGCGCTGAGCGCGGAGGAGGCGGAGTTGATCCTGCTGACCCGCGTCGATGCCCGGCCGCTGCGGCAACTGGCGGAGGAACGGGGGCTTGCCTACCAGACGCTTTTGATGCGACGGATCCGTGCCGAGAAACGACTGCTGCTCTACCTCCGCCGACCGGTTGTGAGTTTCCGGGGCCGGAACCGGCATATGTGCACTGCTCGGACGGACGCCGCCGACGCCGCGGTTTAGCGCCAGCGGAGGAGCCGTCACA
>JACDGR010000398.1:1563-3104 GCA_013821525.1 Actinomycetota bacterium | reverse complement strand
GCTGCGCCCTCGAGGTGTGGCTTGTCGGCGCGGTAGCTGCCTTCCGCCTGGCGGATCTCGTCGTCGGTCATCGGCCACTTCTCGAGCGGGTAGTGGCAGGCAGCCTGCTGCCCGCCGGCGAGCTCCAGCAGTTGCGGCGTGTCGACGTCGCACTTCCCCTGGTGGAAGCGCGGGCAACGCGGATGGAAGACGCACGCCGACGGCGGCGAGATCGGAGACGGCACGTCGCCGCTGAGGACGATCCGCTGGCGGTGACCGGTCGTCGCCCGTGGAACTGCCGAGAGCAGCGCGGCCGTGTACGGATGCTTCGGATGCTCGTAGATCGACTCGCTGTCGCCCAGCTCGACGACCCGGCCGAGATACATGACCGCGATGCGGTCCGCGATCTGCCTGATCACCGACAGGTCGTGTGAGATGAACACGTAGGTCAGGTTGAAGTCCCGCTGGAGGTTGCGCAGGAGATTGAGCACCTGCGCTTGGATCGAGACGTCCAGCGCGGAGACAGGCTCGTCGCAGACGATCAGCTTCGGCGACAGCGCGAGCGCGCGAGCGACGCCGATGCGCTGCCGTTGGCCGCCGGAGAACTCGTGCGGGTACCGGTTGAAGTGCTCGGGGCTCAGCCCGACCGTCTCGAGCAGCTCCTGCACCCGCGACTTCGCCTTCTTCTCGCCGTGAATCGCGAACGGCGACCCGACGATCTGCCCGACCGTCTTGCGCGGGTTCAAAGAGGAGTAGGGATCCTGGAAGATCATCTGCATCTCGCGCCGCAGCGGCCGCAACGACCGCTGTGAGAGCCGAGAGATGTCCTGGCCGTCGAACCGGATCGTCCCCGAGGTGGGATCGAGCAGCCGCAAGATCAGGCGTGCGGTCGTCGACTTGCCGCAGCCGGACTCGCCGACGATCCCCAGCGTCTCGCCGCGGCGCACGTCGAGCGAAACGTCCTCGACGGCGTGCACGACGCTGTCGCCGCGCGAGAACACGCCCTGCTTCACCTGGAAGTGCTTCGTCAGGTTCTCGATCTCGACGAGGTTCTCCGCGGCGCTCATGCGGGGTTCCCGATGATCGCCGCGATCGAGCGCCGCGAGCCGAGCTCGACCTTCTTCTCCCAGGGGAGGTGGCACGCGTCGAGATGCGCCTCCGGCACGGGCGCGACGAGTGGCGGGCGGTCGACCGGGCATGGTTCGAACGCGTACGGGCAGCGCGGATGAAACGGGCAGCCGCTCGGCGGGTTGAGCAGCGACGGTGGCGATCCTTCGATCGGAACAAGCGCTTCGAGCCGTGCTTCGACGGAGGGCATCGAGTCGAGCAATCCCCACGCGTACGGGTGCTGCGGCTGCGAGAACATCTCCGACGCCGGCCCATACTCCATGACGCGTCCGGCATACATCACCATTACGGCGCTCGCGGTCTCGGCGACGACTCCCAGGTCGTGTGTGACGAGGATGACGCCGATGTCGAACTCGCGCTTGACGTCCTCGATCAGCTCGAGGATCTGCGCCTGCACGGTCACGTCGAGCGCGGTCGTCGGCTCGTCGGCGATC
>JACDGR010000398.1:0-1553 GCA_013821525.1 Actinomycetota bacterium | reverse complement strand
GGGTTGTTGACGAGCGCCATCGCGATCATCGCGCGCTGGCGCATCCCGCCCGAGTACTGATGCGGATAGTCACGCGCTCTGCTCTTGGCGTTGGGGATACCGACGTGGTCGAGCATCTCGATCGCCCGCGCGTTCGCGTGAGCTTTGCCCTGGTTGGAATGAGCGAGCACGGCCTCGGCGATCTGGTCACCGACGCGATACATCGGATGCAGGCATGCGAAAGGGTCCTGGAAGACCATCGCGATGTCCTTGCCGCGGACATGCCGGAGCTCGTTCGACGGGAGCGTCAGCAGGTCGCGGCCACCGAAGAGCACCTCGCCCGAGATGGTCGTTCGATTACGGTTGAGCAGACCCATGATCGCGAGGTTCGAGACGCTCTTCCCGGAGCCGGATTCGCCGACGATCCCGAGGGTCTCGCCGCGTGAGAGCGTGAACGAGACCTCGCTGACCGCCTGGACGACGCCGTCGGACGTCGGGAACCTGACCGTCAGGTCGCGGACATCGAGGAGCAGGCCGTCATTCGCACTCATGCGTAGCGCACTCGCGGGTCGATGAACGCGTACAGGATGTCCACGACGAGGTTCGCGAGCGCGACGGCAACGGAGCCGACGAGCACGACACCGAGCACGATCGGCAAGTCTTGCTGCAGAGCACTGTTGATCGCGAGATAGCCGAGGCCCTGCAGGTTGAAGACGGACTCGGTGATGACCGCGCCGCCGACGAGCAGTGCGATGTCGAGACCGAACATCGTCACGATCGGCGTCAGGCTCGCCCGTAGCCCGTGCTTGAAGATCACGCGTCGCTCGGAGAGTCCTTTCGCGCGCGCTGTGCGGATGTAGTCCTCGCCCAGCGTCTCCAGCAGGTTGTTGCGCGTCATCCGTGCGTAGAACGCCGCGTAGAGGAGCGCAAGTGCCGTCCACGGGAGGATCATGTGCGAGAAGAACCCGGTCACGCTTTCGCTCGGCGAGACGTAGCCGCTACCGCCGGTCCAGCCGAGTTGCCGCCAGAAGATGAACAGGAACATCAGCCCGAGCCAGAAGACGGGGGTGGAGATTCCGAAGAGGGCGAAGCCCATCGCGAGGCGGTCGGCGATCGAGCGGCGCTTGACGGCGGAGAGCACGCCGACGGCGACACCGGAGGTCAGCCAGAGAACAGCCGCGCCAGCGATCAACAGGAGAGTGCGCGGCGCGCGCTGCAGGACGAGGCTCAAGACCGAGGTCTGACCGCCGCCCGCGTATGTGTAACCGAGACCCGGCCAGCCGCCGTTGTCACCGGTGACGAAATTCTTGAGGAAGTGCCAGAACTGCCAGTACCAGTGCTGGTCGAGTCCGAGCCGGTGGCGGATCAGTGCCAGCTCTTGGGCGGTCGGGTTCTTGCCGGCGAAACGCAGAGCGGGGTCGCCGGCGGGCAGGAGATAGAAGACGACGAACGTGATCAGGAGCACGACGGCGACGACGAGCAGCGTCCAGAGCAGCCTGCGTGCGATGTAGAGGGCCATTCGTCGTCTCCTTCCGTTCGAGTTGTAGGAGAAGGGGTGGGACGCAGCGCGCGTC
>JACDGR010000040.1 GCA_013821525.1 Actinomycetota bacterium | reverse complement strand
GCGACGAGGAACGCGGGCACCGAGACGGCCGCGAAATCCCAGTCGACGTCGACGAGCGAGTGGACGAGGTAGGCGGGCAGGACGAGCGCAAGGGCGAGCTCCGGCCCCGGACGCGCGGCCGTGCGGCGCAGGAGCGCAGCGGAGTGACGCAGCAGCGCAGCGGCCGCGGCGAGGAACAGGAGGAGCCCGACGATCCCGGTCTCGCTCAGCATCTGAAGCGGCAGATCGTGCGGCTCGATCGTGTAGTCGAGATAGGAGGTGCGGTGGGCGAGATTGGTCAGGTGGAACGAGCCCGCGCCCGTCCCGACGAGCTTCGCGCCCTCCCAGCCTTGCCACGCCTGCTTCCACCAGACGGTGCGGAAGTTCGAGCCGCCGGAGCTGAAGCGCTGCGGTCCGGAGTTGCTGACCTGGGCGCTGCTCGTGAACGAGCCGGCCTTGACGATCACGACCGCGGCGGCGGCCGCAAGCACGACGGCACCGACCACGATCAGCGCGCGCCGCAGACCGGGCGTGTCGCGCGGCGCGCGCACACGCGCCAGGAAGACAGCCGCAACGGCGCCGGCGAGCAAGAGGACGCCGAAGATCAAGCCGTCGTGCCAGCGCGTCGTCCTCGACTGGTGGTCGCTCGTGATCCCCGGGAGCACGAATGCGATGCCGACGACGACGGCGCCGGGCAGGGCTGCGGCGAGGAGCAGCACACCGCTTCGGAGGCGGTCGTCGCTGAGAGCGAACCAGGCGATCAGGACGAGGATCGCCGTCGCAAGCCCGCCGCGCGAGTATGTGAGGAGCAGCGCGACGAGGCAGCCGTACGCGACGAGCACCCCTTCGGCGCGCCGGCGCCAGAGCGCGAGCGGCAGCCCGATTGCAGCGACGAGCGCGAGCTGGTTCCAGAGGCCGACGGGGCCTTTCAGCCGCGCTACTCCCGGCGGCCCGTAGTCATAGACCGGCGGCAGGACCTTCCCGAGCAGCGACCAGGCGACCGCCGCTGCGAAGAGCACGAGCAATCCGAGCGCGAGCTGCCGGGTGCGCTCGGCGAGCCAGAGGCCGAGGAGCGCGAACAGGACGTAGACGAGGGCGCGGTCTGCGTACTCCCACGAGCGGTCGGGCAACCCCGACCAGGCGATCGACCCGGCGAGCCATGTGGCGAGCAGTGCGAGCGGAAGCACCGAGCCGAGCCCGCGCGGTACGCCGTGCGTTGCAGCGGCCAGCAGGAGCGCGAGGAGCGCCCCGCCCCCGAGCAAGGGGAGCGAACGCCCTTCGGCACCGCCGCCGAAGAAGAGCGCCAGCCCGGTCAGGAGCAGCGATAGGGCGAGCGGCAGTTCCCTGATCGCCCGCATCTCGGCCGAACGTACCATCCCCCCGGGACGCCCTTTGCCGCAGCGGGTTAGTTTGACGAAACCCACTCATTTTCCTCATCCCGGGCTCGCTGTTTGGCAGACCCGGTGGTACGGTCGAGGCTCGTAGCCCTTCCGCCGCCTGCCTATAGCCCACGGCCTAGGAGTCATCGTTTCCCGTCTCGAGCAGCGTTCCGGGGAAGCTCTCGGAAAGGGTCGAACATGAAAGGCGCCGGAGGCCCGGCCGGTCCGCCCTTCGGCCTGGAACCTGCCGTTTCGATTCGTCGTTTCGTGAACGACGAGATCGCGAGCGTGGCCGCACGCTGGGGCGATGAGGGAGCCGAGTTCGAATTCATCTGCGAGTGCGGCGAGCTGCGTTGCGGCCGATTTCTGAAGCTGACGCTGGCCGACTATCGCGCGAGTGCGCCCGGCTCCGTGATCGGCCACGCGGGAGACGGGTTGTAGGGCTGGGCTGCAGAGGGAATCTCGACGCCGCGCGGTAGTTACGGTTCAGACGGACCCACTACCCCTATTCGGGTAGTGGGCTAGTTTGAATTTTCGGCTTCGCGCCGGACGTTGCGCGTCTTGGCGTAGCTGCCACGCTTGACCGGCACGGCCTCGGCGGCTTCCAGGAGCCCGATCAGTTCGTCCAGCGTCCAGACGTGATCGGTGACACCTGCTGCCATCGCCGGGGTCTGCTTGTTCAGGCTCCCGTGGACGCGGCAAAGGTTGTAGTAGGCGAAATGCAGCGAGACGGCAGCGGTGAGGTTCTCGGCCTTCTTTGAGAAGCCGTTCGTCAGCCGGGTGAAGCGGCGCATCGACATTCGCATCGTGAGGTTCTGCCGCTCGATATGGGACGTGCTGACGTGCTGGCTGTCCGGGTTGCCGATCATCGGCCGGCGCTCCGTCCCGGTACACACACCGGGGCTGTAGCGGCGCTCAGGAGCCTTTGACGGATCGTTGCCGTAGTACTTGATCAGCTGCGCGTAGTCGACCTCACCGGAGAACGCGCCCCGAACGGCGTTCAGGTACGGATGGTTGCCGTCGGTGGTCAGCTGAACGCGGTGGGCGAGCCGCTTCGCGACGTCCTGCATGAACGCGGTAGCGGTGTTCAGGTCACGGGAGCCGATCAGGAACGACGGCACGAGCTTCGTGTCCGGGTCAATCGCCACATACGTCCAGACGTCGCCTACGCCGTCCTCGCCCTTCTTGGAGTCTGGAATGTTCTTCTGCTTGGCGTAAACGAACGCCCAAATCTCGTCGCACTGGACGCGCTCGCAGTTCAAGTCCCGCATCAACCGGTCTTGCTCGATGGAGCAGACGGTGCCCATATCGAGCAGGAGCTTCGTCACCGTCGCCTTGGCAACCCCGGTCATGCGGACGGTTGCGCGGATCGAGTTGCCCTCGACGAGGGAGGCAATCACGGCACGGCGCTTCTCTGTGCTCAATCTATTCATACCTACCATTATGCGTGAACGGTTAGGCAAAGTCAAGAGTTTGGTGTGGGCAATGCGTCCGGCTCGACGGCTACTGTCAAACCGGATAAGGTCCAATACGCAGATGGAGGCAAGGGGAAATCGAACCCCTGGGTGCCGAGTTAGGAAGCCCGCGGCCCGCGCCTGCTGCCCCCGTCTGTGAGCTGAGAGACCCGGAACCAGGAGCCGCGTTCTTTTGTCGGGATACGGCTCCTGGTTCCTCGTCGCCTGGGTCAGGCGAGAGCTGCTTTAGGCCCAGCTCTGGCCTAGTCCCTCCTCATGCGGCCTCCTGCTCATGCGAGGCCGCAGTTGCGGCCGGGAGCTTGTAGAAGCCGTAACCAGCCGGCTCAATCTCGTTCGTCTCCCGCAGGCGCTTGACGCTGCCTTCGACTGCCTTCGGCGACGGAGCAAATCCGCGCTCCAGCATTACGCGCTTCAGATCAATCACCTTCCAGACCCGATCCGGCTGCTCGGCCATGATCGCGAGCACTGCCTTCGGACCACGAGGCCCGTTCGGCGCGGGGGATCGCGTGGCGAAAGCTGTTTTATGCGCGTCGAAGGAGCGCTGCATGAGGACGGTCTCTGCATCGCCATTCAGCGCCTGAACTCCCGCAATGATCTGCCGTAGCGCGGCGGCTTTGGTGGCGAGTTTGGCCGCCTGCTCCTCAAACTCCTCGGCTTTCTTTTCCAGTCCCTGAATGTCGCCGAGCGGCTCGGCGAGAATGAGGGTTTCCTGCATGTCCTGCGGCACGAGTGCCTCCTCCCGGTTGATCACAAGACCAGGGTAGGAGCTTCGTCGGACGGACCCAGGCTGGCGGTCCGTTCCTAAGTCCTAGACGGTGTCGGAGTCGCGCATAGCCCACCGGGCCGCAGCAGCCTTCTTTGCGGCTGCGCTTCGCTCATCGGGGCTCATCGCTGCCGCTCTAGCCCTGCCGCCCTTCAACCCGCCCTTGCGACCCAGAGCCACCGCCGCAGGGTCTTTCCCCGCGTTGGGATCGACCGGCTCGATCTCGCCCGTAGCCTCGCCCACGAGCTGCTTGGCTAGCTCGTTCACGTCGGTAGGGCGCTTGCGTGACCGGTCAGGCATGCCCTGACTGTAGCGCGGAGAGGGTCAGCCGACAAGCCCGCGAATATCCAGGCGTGGCGGGCAATGCTCTCTACTACGGCGATAACCTCGACGTGCTCCGGCGCTACGTCAAAGACGAGACGGTCGACCTCGTCTACCTGGATCCGCCCTTTAACAGCAACGCCACCTACTCCGTCCTATTCGCCCACGCGGACGGCTCGCGCTCGTCGGCGCAGATCAAAGCCTTTGAGGACACCTGGCACTGGGATCAAGCGGCAGCGGAGTCCTTCAGAGAAACCGTCCGACATGGCGGGCGAGTCGCAGAAGCGCTGACCGCGTTCCAGACACTGCTAGGCCCGTCGACGATGCTCGCCTATCTGACGATGATGGCACCGCGGCTCGCTCAGCTTCACCGTGTTCTAAAGCCGACCGGTTCGATCTACCTCCACTGCGACCCGACGGCGAGCCATTACTTGAAGTTGCTTATGGATGCCGTGTTCGGCCCCGAGCGCTTTGAGAATGAAATCGTTTGGGGGTACCGCGGCGGCGGCGTATCGAAGAAGCGATTTGGACGTAAGCACGACATAGTTCTGTTCTATTCAAAGGGCGACGAGCATTACTTTGAGCCGCAATACACCTCGTACTCGCCGGAGACGTTGAAGCGCGTTCAGAAGAAGGGTCTCCGGGTGAATAGAACTGAAATCGACGTCTCGCGCGGCGCGCACCTTCAAGACTGGTGGACAGACTTTAACTCATTGCAGACGTACTCACCTGAGAGGCTCGGATACCCCACGCAGAAGCCGGAAGCGCTTCTCAACCGGATCGTGACGGCGAGTTGTCCACCAGGAGGGACAGTCTTGGACCCGTTCTGCGGGTGCGGCACCACAATCGCGGTTGCCGAGAGGTTGAAGCGCCACTGGATTGGAATCGACCTCACCGCGCTGGCGATCTCGCTTATCAAGTCACGCCTTACGGCAGCAGGTGCCTCGGACTACAAAGTGTTTGGGGAGCCCACAACAGCGGACGATGCGGTGGAACTCGCCAAGTCGGACCCCTACGGTTTTCAATGGTGGTCGCTTGGACTCATCGGTGCTCGACCGGCGGAGGGCAAGAAGGGCGCAGATCACGGCATCGATGGCCGACTGTTCTTCTTCGATGACGATGCCAATTCAAAGCAGGTGATCGTCAGTGTTAAGGCCGGGAAGGTCCAGGTTTCCCACGTCCGCGACCTAGTAGGCGTCCTCGACCGCGAGAAGGCGCAGATCGGCGTCCTCATCTCACTGAACGAACCCACCGGCCCGATGCGCTCAGAAGCGGCGTCAGGCGGCTTCTACGGGTCGAGGCTGTTCGGCCAGTTCCCCCGCGTGCAGCTGCTCACCGTCGCGGAGCTTCTTGCAGGGCAGACGATCAAGATGCCGAACGCCGGGAACGCCCAGGGCATGACCGTGGCGTTGCCGCCGACGCCCGAAGAAGTCCACCCGGGTCAAATGACGTTGGGATAACCCTTTTGGCCGATAGCGCCGTGACCGCGACGGGTTCAAGATCTGCGCGGGCCGGTCGGCGTCAGCGCCCGTTCGGTGTTCGGATCGCCCCGGCCCACTTTCCAGTTGCGAAGTTACTGCGATGTCCGGGAGGTCCGATAGGACCGTGCTGGCCCCGTGAGGGGCCGAGTGGAGCGGATGTCCGTTCCCTAAAGCTGAGTCGACGGTCATCCGCTCCAACCCAGGGGCGCCGGGTTACGACCGGCGCCCCGCCCTTTTCTATCGGCCCTACCCTATTCCTTCGTGAGGGCCGCCGATTGTCATCCGCTCCGGCCATTAGTAATACGGAGCGGGTCGGACGTCGTTTTGAAACTAGCCCACTACCCCTATTCGCGACTCACAAAAGCCTTACACCGACCCCCTAGGCTCCCGGCCTGTACCGCCCCTCCCGATGCCCCGCCGCCCCGCCCTCCGACCCCGCACCGTGACCCTGCCTGCCAGGCTGCTCGCCGTGCTGCTAGTCGCCTGCGCCTTCGTCGCCGCGACCGTGCACGCGCCCGCCGCTCTCGCTGCGACGCCGTGCTGGAAGACCCTCTTGAACGACTGGTACGACGGCCGGATCGACCAGAGCTACTCAGTGCACTGCTACCACGACGCGCTCAAGCACCTGCCGTCCGACGTGCAGACCTACTCGAGCGCGCACGACGACATCCTGCGCGCGCTCCAGACCGCGATCGCGAAGCAGAAGAAGGGGAACAAGACGGTCGGCAACAACACGCTCGTACCGCCACAGCGCAGCGGCGGCTCCTCCGGCGGCGGAGACACCCCCACGACGACTACCACCGTGACCGGGACGGGCAGTCCTGGCAACAAGGGGAATGGAGGCCTCGCGGGCCAGCTCAACCCCTCGAGCCCGTCGTCGCTCCCCGTTCCGCTGCTCGTTCTCGGCGGCCTCGCGCTCTTGCTCGTCGCCGCGGGAGCCGCGGGACTGATCGCAAAGCGCGTCCAGGCACGCCGGCCTGGCGCCTGATCGCCCTCCTTTCTCGCTGACCGAGCCGATTTTGCGGCTCCGTCAGGACCCATCCCTAGAGTCCCCAAGCTCGCCCAGCGGGGTCCGGCGCCGACGACGGCAGGCAGGTCCTCGAAACTAAGATTGCAGGAAGAGGAAAAGAGGAGAAATGGCGCCGGTTCAGCAGGAGACATCCATTCAGATCCACCCCGACGAGCTCGTGAACAGCGTCGTCGACGAGGACGCCAGCCTCGCCGTACGCCGCCTGTTCACGATCGACGGACGCGACCCGTACGACGAGGTCGAATGGGAAGTCCGCGACGCGTTCATCCCGGGCAAGAACGGCCCGGCGTTCGAGCAGCGCAACGTCGAGTTCCCGAAGTTCTGGTCGCAGACCGCCACGAACATCGTCGCCCAGAAGTATTTCCGTGGCCGCATGTCGAGCCCCGAGCGCGAGAGCTCGGTCAAGGAGATGATCGGCCGCGTCGTCGGCACGATCTCCACGTGGGGTCGCGACGGCGGCTACTTCGCGACCGAGGGCGAGGCGCAGACCTTCGAGGACGAGCTGAAGGCGATCCTCGTCAACCAGCTCGCCGCGTTCAACTCGCCCGTCTGGTTCAACGTCGGCTTCGAGGAGAAGCCGCAGTGCTCCGCGTGCTTCATCCTCTCGATCGAGGACAACATGGACGCGATCCTCGACTGGATCCGTCGCGAAGGCGTGATCTTCCGGGGCGGCTCGGGCTCGGGCGTCAACCTCTCGCGCCTGCGCTCCTCGAAGGAGCAGCTCTCGAAGGGCGGGTACGCGTCCGGCCCGGTGTCGTTCATGCGCGGTGCCGACGCGTCGGCCGGGACGATCAAGTCGGGCGGCAAGACTCGCCGCGCCGCGAAGATGGTCGTGCTCGACGTCGACCACCCTGACATCACGGAGTTCATCTGGTGCAAGGCGCATGAGGAAGAGAAGGCGCGCGTGCTCGAGGCCGCCGGCTACGACATGTCGCTCGACTCGCCCGACTGGGCGTCGATCCAGTACCAGAACGCCAACAACTCCGTCCGCGTCTCGGACACGTTCATGGAGGCAGCGGAGACCGACGGCGACTGGAACCTCACGTCGCGCACCGACGGCACCGTCGTCGAGACGATGAAGGCGCGCAAGCTCCTGCACGACATCGCCGAGGCCGCGTGGCGCTGCGCCGATCCGGGCGTGCAGTACGACACGACGATCAACTCGTGGCACACGCTGCCGAACTCGGGCCGCATCAACGCATCGAACCCGTGCTCGGAGTACATGTCGATCGACGACTCGGCCTGCAACCTCGCGTCGCTGAACCTGATGAAGTTCCGGCGCGAAGACGGCGAGCTCGACGTCGAGGCGTTCGAGCACGCATGTGACGTCATGTTCCTCGCGCAGGAGATCGCTGTCGGCAACTCGTCGTACCCGACGGAGAAGATCGACCGGAACGCAAAGGCATACCGCCAGCTCGGCCTTGGTTACGCGAACCTGGGCGCGCTCCTGATGGCGCGAGGGCTCGCGTACGACTCCGACGAGGGCCGCGCGTATGCCGCAGCGATCACCGCACTGATGACGGGCCGCGCGTATCGGAAGTCCTCGGAGATCGCGGGCCGCATGGGAGCGTTCGCGGGCTACCGGCCGAACGCCGGCGCGATGATCGGCGTGATCGCCAAGCATCGGGCGGCCGTCGGGAACATCGCGAACGCGCACACCGTCCCGGCCGACCTGCTCGGCGCCGCACGCAAGGCGTGGGACGACGCGCTCGATCTCGGCGAGGTGAACGGGTACCGCAACGCGCAGGCCACAGTGCTCGCACCCACCGGCACGATCAGCTTCATGATGGATTGCGATACGACGGGGGTGGAGCCCGACTTCTCGCTCGTCAAGTCGAAGAAGCTCGTCGGCGGCGGCGAGATCACGATCGTCAACAAAACGGTCGCCGGCGGCCTCGAGAAGCTCGGCTACGCGCCGAACGAGGTCGACGAGATCGTCGCGTTCATCGACGAGCGCAACACGGTGGTCGGCGCGCCGTACGTGAAGAGCGAGCACTACCCGGTGTTCGACTGCGCCGTCGGCGAGCGCGCCATCCACTACCGCGGTCACGTGAAGATGATGGGCGCGATTCAGCCCTTCATCTCGGGCGCGATCTCGAAGACGGTCAACCTGCCGGAGACGGCGACGATCGACGATGTCGCACAGCTGTACATCGAATCGTGGAAGCTCGGCGTCAAGGCGGTCGCGATCTATCGCGACAACTGCAAGGTCGCCCAGCCGCTCTCGGGCAAGGCAGACCCGACCGCGCAGCAGCCGCTCGGCCCGGCGAGCATGGTCGCGGCACCGCGGCGCCGGCGCCTGCCGGACGACCGCAACGAGATCGGCCGCAAGTTCCGCGTCGGTGAGTACGAGGGCTACATCCACGTCGGCGTCTTCGACGATGGCAGCCCCGGCGACATCTTCGTCGACATTGCGAAGGACGGCACGACGCTCCAAGGCCTGATGAACTCGCTGATGATCGCGGTATCGATGGGCCTGCAGTACGGCGTGCCGCCCGAGGTGTACGTCTCGAAGCTGTCGCACTTGCGGTTCGAGCCGTCAGGCCCGACGAACGACGCGGACATCCGCGCTGCCAAGTCGATTCCCGACTACATCTTCCGCTGGTTCGGCAAGAAGTTCCTGGACGTCGACCAGCAGGAAGAGGCAGGGATCCTCTCCGCCGAGGTGCGGGCGAAGCTCGCCGACCAGTACGCGAACGGCGGCACGGTCGCGGCGACCCACAAGGAGGCCCCGGCCCCCGGGCAGACGGCGCTCTTCAATCCGCACGAGGACGCGATCGAGTGCAACCGCTGCGGCGGGCGCATGGTGCGCGCAGGAACGTGTTACACGTGCCGCGACTGCGGCACGTCGACCGGCTGCGGCTGAGCCGACCGACAGAAGCTCGTAGACCGGCGGGGCCGCAAAGCTGCCCCGCCGGCACGATCCGCCTCGTCTCGCGCGCCGTCGAGAATCAGCTCGGCTACACGGTCGAGGAGCTCGTCGGTGCGAACTTCCTGAGCTTCGTCCATCCCGACGACCTGGCAGTGGTCCGCGACATCTCCGGGCAGCTGGCGCGCGAGCAGACCGCCAGGCTCCGCTGCCGCGTCCTGCGGAAGGACGGCGCAGTTCGGCTCTGGGAGGGCACGGTCGCGGCAGAGCCGTGCACCGGCAGGCCGCCCAGCTTCTCGTCGCGAACCTGCGCGACGTCACCGACGACGCCGAACGCGACGAGCGGCTCCGCCAGGCTCAGAAGCTGGAGACGGTCGGGCGCCTGGCAGGAGGCGTCGCGCAGACTTCAACAACTTGCTCGTCGGGATCCTCGGATACAACGAGCTCGCGCTGATGAAGATCGGCAACGGCCCGGGAGCAACCGAGATCGCCGGGGCGCTCGCCGCCGCCAAGGACGCAGCAGCACTGACCGCGCAGCTGCTTGCTCACAGCCGTCGCCAGGTGCTCGATCCGCAGCTGTTCGACCTGCGCGACGTCGTGACCGAGCTGACGGCGCTCGTCCGCCGCATGATCGACAGCCGCATCGAGATCGCGGCGGTGCTCCCCGAGCACGAGGTGCTGATCCGGGCAGACCGCCCTCAGATCGGCCAGGTGATCATGAACCTGGCCGTCAACGCCGGCGACGCAATGCGCGGAGGTGGTCACCTCACGATCGAGGTCGCCGCCGACCGGGCGACCGGCCACGCGATGCTGACCGTGCGCGACGACGGGGCCGGAATGGACGCCGACACCGCCGCGCAGATCTACGAGCCCTTCTTCACGGATCACCGTGAGGTACTCCGCCCAGACTCATCGAGCCAGAGACCGATTCCCTCGACCGTCTCGAGCACGCCGTAGAGAAGCGCCGCGATCCCGGTGATCAACACCGTGCCGGCGTGCCGGCGTGCAGGCGGTGCAGCTTGCTGGTCAGGCGGTGGAAGAACGGGCGCCTGGTATCGAGCTCGACGGCACGCATCGCACGGTCGGCGAGCCGCCCGAAGTCGCTCCCGAGGTGGGTGATCAGGTAGCCGCCCGCCACGAGCAGCGCGAGGCCGCGCACGAGCCGTTCGGCCGCGATCAGGCGGATCAGCGTGCGGCTGCGTGCTGGATCACGGGACTCGGTCATCGCCGGGAACCACGCAGGATCGACGGGTCGAAGCGGCCGCACGAGAACCGCACCGGCTGATCGCCTCGCGTCATTACTGTGAGGTGATGGAGCGTCGTTCGCTCGGCCGCACAGGCCTTCAGGTCAGCCCGCTCTGTCTCGGAGCGATGATGTTCGGGGCGTGGGGAAACCCGGATCACGACGCGTCGATCCAGGTGATCCACCGCGCGCTCGACGCAGGCATCAACTTCATCGACACCGCTGACGTTTATGCGCGCGGCGAGTCCGAAGAGATCGTCGGCAAGGCGCTGAAGGGTCGGCGCGAGTCGGTCGTGCTCGCGACGAAGGTGCACGGTGCGATGGACGACAACGATCCGAACATGCGCGGCAACACCCGCCGCTGGGTGATCGCGGAGGTCGAGCACAGCCTGCGCAGGCTGCAGACCGACTGGATCGACCTCTACCAGATCCACCGTTGGGACCCGTGGGTCGACCACGAGGAAACGCTCGGCGCACTCACCGACCTGCAGCGTGCGGGCAAGATCCGCCACTTCGGCTCATCCACGTACCCGCCCTCCGCGATCGTCGAGGCGCAGTGGGTCGCAGAGCGTCGCAGCCTCGGCCGCTTCGTCACCGAGCAACCTCCGTACTCGATCCTCGCGCGCGGCATCGAGGCTGAGGTGTTGCCGGTCTGCGAGCGCTACGGCATGGGCGTGATCCCCTGGAGCCCGCTCGCCGGCGGCTGGCTCTCGGGGAAGATGCGCAAGGGTCGCGAGAACGAAAGCCATCGTGCCCAACGGATGCCGGCGCGATACGACCTCGCGCTGCCGGGCAACCAGCAGAAGCTCGACGCGGTCGAAGAGCTCGCGCAACTCGCAGAAAGCGCCGGGCTGTCGCTGATCGACCTGGCACTTGCTTTCGTGCTTCGGCATCCCGCGATCAGCTCGGCGATCATCGGGCCGCGCACGCTCGAGCAGCTCGAGGGACAGCTCGGTGCGCCCGACGTCGTGCTGGCTGCCGAGGTGCTCGACCGGATCGACGAGATCGTCGCCCCGGGCATCAATCTCAACTCGGCCGACGCCGGCTGGCAACCCCCGTGGCTCACCGACGCGTCGGCGCTCAGGCGCTGACCAGAAGAGGAGAATCCATGCTCGCACGCATTGCCCCATTCGCTGTAGTCGCCCTCTGTGTCCTCGCTGCGCCCGCAGTCGCGTCGTCGCCGCCCGTTGGCCCACTGCCGGCCGGCCCCACGACGCAGATCACGACGCAGCGCGGCGCACTGGTCGCGATCGCGCTCCCGCCGCAGCCGGCCGGACGTGCGTGGCGCCTGAAGGGGAACATCAACACGCGCATCGTGCGCGAGGTGAGCGAGGCGAACGTCGGGGCAAACGTCGTGGTCGTCTTCAAGGCGACCGGCAAGGGCTCGACGTCGCTCGCATACGGCGCGACCCGGGGCGAGACGGCCAAGGCCTACGCCGCCAAGCGCTTTCACCTCACCGTCCGCTGAGCAGCACCGTAAGCTGACCGGTATGCCGGCAATCAGCGTTCCCGACGGACGGCAGCTCCAGGTGCACGAAGCCGGTGACCCTGACGGGTTCCCGGTGATCATGCAACATGGCACGCCGGCCTCGGGCCTGCTCTACGGCCCTCACGCCGAGCTTGCCCGGGAGCAGGGCGTGCGCCTGATCGGGTACGACCGCCCGGGCTACGGCGGGTCGACGAGACTGCCCGGCCGCGCGGTCGCCGACTGCGCAGCGGACGTGTCGACGATCGCGGACGGGCTCGAGCTCGAGCGCTACGCGAGCTGGGGCATCTCGGGCGGCGGGCCACACGTGCTGGCCTGCGCGGCCCTCTGCGACGATCGCCTCGTCGCCGTCGCGAGCCTCGCAGCCGTTGCACCCTACGAGGCCGAGGGACTCGACTTCCTCGCCGGGATGGGCGAGGAGAATCACGTCGAGTTCGGCAAGGTTGCGGGCGGCGAGCCCGCCCTACGCCCCTACCTCGAAGCCGAAGCGACCGCGATCCTCGCAGCCCAACCCGAAGAGCTCGTCGCGGTCATGGAGACGCTGCTCGGACCGGAAGATCTCGCGCTGCTCCGAGGCGGGTTCGCCGATTACCTCCTCGAGTCTGACCGGCATGCGCTCGCATCAGGCATCGACGGATGGCTGGACGACGACATCGCGTTCATCCGGGACTGGGGCTTCGCGCTCGAGTCGATTGCGCGGCCGGTGCTGCTGCTGCACGGGGACGACGACCGCTTCGTGCCGGTCGCGCACGGACGCTGGCTTGCGGAGCGGATTCCGGGCGTCGAGGCACGCATCGACGAGGGGGACGGGCACCTGACCCTGTTCGAGCGGCGCATGCGCGAGACGAACGAGTGGCTGCTGGCGCACGCGTAGGGCGCGCGGCGAACGCGTCGCTGCGCAAGGGCATCCTCGCTGCCGCTGACAGCCCGCGTGTCCAGGGGCTCGTTCGCAGGCACGGGATGCGGCTCGGCGCGGGACGCTTCGTCGCCGGGGAGACGCTCGACGAGTGCATCGCCGTGCTGCGACGACTGAACGACCAGGGCCTTTACGCGAACACCACCCTGCTCGGCGAGGGCGTGCTCGAGCCCTCCCACACCGAACCGGTCGTCGCCGCCTATCGCCAGATCATCGAGCGCATCGCCGTCGAGCAGCTGCAGGCGAACGTCGCGCTGAAGCTCACTCACCTCGGGCTCGAGATCGACGAGGAACTCGCGTACACCAACGTGCGAGAGCTCGTCGAGCACGCAACCGCGAGAGACGGGTTCATCCGCATCGACATGGAGCAGTCGCAGTATGTCGACGCCACGTTGCGGATCTACCGGCGGTTGCGTGGGGCCGGGCTCGACCGTGTCGGAACGGTCTTGCAGAGCTACCTCTACCGGACGCCCGACGACCTCGATGCGCTCCTGCCGCTCGCGCCGAACCTGCGGCTCGTCAAGGGCGCCTATCTCGAGCCGGAGTCGGTTGCGTACCCGCACAAGGCGGACGTCGATGCGGCGTACGTCGAGGTGCTCGAGCGGCTGCTCACAGGGGCGGGCCACGCCGCGATCGCAACGCACGACGAAGCGTTGATCCAGCACGCGATCGCCTACGCGCGCGAGCACGGCATCGAGACCGACCGGTTCGAGTTCCAGATGCTCTACGGCGTCCGCCCTCAGCTTCAGCTCGACCTCGTGCGTCGCGGGTACAAGGTGCTCGTCGCGACGCCGTTCGGGCCCGAGTGGTACCCGTATCTGATGCGGCGCCTCGGGGAGCGGCCTGCGAACCTGCTGTTCTTCGTCCGCAGCGCGCTGCAGCGCTAGACCCGGGAGCGTGGTTCCGGCGCGCGTGGGTACTAGCGCGGCATGCCGCTGATCGAGCACGTGAGCATCCAGGGGTTCCGCGCAGCACGCGACGTCGAGTTGCGGCCAGGGCCGCTCTGCGCCCTCGTCGGCGAGTCGTCCTCCGGCAAGTCGACCGTGCTGTCTGCGATCTGGGCGCTCCTCGAAGCGTCCGCGCCGGTTCCGACCGGCGAAGACGTCTCACACGGGCACACCCGCGTGCACGTCGAAGCGGTCAGCGGCGACCGGACGCTCTTCCTCGACGCGCGCCCACCGGCAACGCTGAACCTGAATCGCGAGGGAGGCCCACCAACGCTCTACTTCCCCGCGAAACTGCGGGCGACCTCCCTCCTCGCCCCCACCGACGGCCGGGCCGAGCGGGCCGTCGGCGCGGTGCGCTCCGCGCACACGGTCGACGGCGGGCTGACGCTCGTCCGCTCGATCGCTGCGCTCGCCGAGGCACGAGTTCGCGGCCTCGTGATCCTGATCGAGGAGCCCGAGCTCTACCTCAGCCCACCGGCGCAACGCCACTTGCATCACCTCTTGAGGGCACTCTCGACGCGCGGCCGCAATCAGGTCTTCTACTCGACCCACTCACCGGTCTTCCTCGCCGTCGATCAGCTCGACGAGCTGGTGCTCGCACGCCACGACGACGGCACCGGTACCACACTCGTGCAACCGGAAGCCCTGACCCAGCGCAAGGCGTTCCGCATGCTGGCCGAGTTCGATTCGGAGCGTGCCGAGATCTTTCTCGCACGTGCGGTGGTGCTCGTCGAAGGGCGCACGGAGAAGATCGCTCTGCCATTCGTCTTCCGCGCTCTCGGCTTCGACCCCGACCAAGAGGCAATCACGATCGTCGACTGCGGAGGCAAGGGCAACATCTCGCTGTTCGCGGAGATCTGCAACGCGTGCGGGATCCCGTACGTCGTGCTGCACGATCGCGACGCACCGCGGGGCCGGCAGCCGGCGGAGGC